>NZ_QETL01000007.1:0-64417 GCF_003105135.1 Stenotrophomonas sp. SPM
CAGGACCGTTGGCGCCATGGATGGCGCCATCGAGCCCCCAAGGACGGGTTTACGGCGTGTCCTGCGCAATCCACCCCGCCCGACCCACTCCTAATGCCAGTCGACCAACAGTCGACTCCACCAACCAACAGCCACGAGGGGCTCCGCCGTTGGCCGAAAACCCCCTCAGTCGTCCGCGGAAACCGTCCGCCCCGACGCCCACTCGCGCAATGCCGCCACCTGCTCGGCCATCAGCACCGACAGCGGCCGCGTCGCGCGGATCTCGGTCATCAGCAGCTCGGTATCCAGCGGCCGCCCTTCGGCATGTGCCGAGTACAAGCCCGCCACGATCGCCTGCTCGATCTCCGCGCCGGAGAAGCCGTTCGCCGCCGCTGCCAGCGCCGGCAGCGCGAAATCATCCGCGTTGAGCTGGCGCCGGCCCAGGTGCAGCCGCAGCAGCTCCACCCGCACGTCCGGCGGCGGCAGGTCGACGAAGAAGATCTCGTCGAAGCGACCCTTGCGCAGCAGTTCGGCCGGCAGCTCGTGCACCTGGTTGGCGGTGGCCACGATGAACACCGGCGCCTTGCGCTCGGCCATCCAGGTCAGCAGGTGGCCCAGCACGCGGCGCGATACGCCGCCATCGTCACCACCGCTGGCCAGGCCCTTCTCGATCTCGTCCATCCACAGCACGCACGGGGCCAGCTGCTCGGCCGAGGCCAGGGCCTGGCGCAGGTTGGCTTCGGTCTCGCCGTGGTACTTGTTGTACAGCGCGCCCACGTCCAGGCGCAGCAGCGGCACGTTGAAGCCGGCGGCGGTGGCCTTGGCCAGCATCGACTTGCCGCAGCCCTGCACGCCCAGCAGCAGCATGCCGCGCGGCGGGTCCAGGCCGGCCGGGGCCGAGCAGGCGATGAAGGCGACCCGGCGCTGGTTGATCCAGCGCTTCAGCCGGTTGGCACCGGCCACGTCGCCGAAGCGCGCGCTGTCATGTTCGAAGAACAGGTGGCCGCTGCGGTTGAGCAGCTCGAACTTCAGCCGCGCCAGCTGCGGCAGGTCGTCGTCGCGCAGCGCGCCATCGGCATAGATCAGCTGGCGGGCGATGCGCCGGGCATCGACCAGGCTCAGGCCCTGCAGGTTCTTCAGGATCTTCTTGACCGCTTCGCTGTCCACTTCCACCCGGCGGCCGCCATGCTCGCGGGCATAGGCGTCGGCCTCCTCGCGCAGCATCTTCAGCAGCGCGTTGGCATCGGGCAGGCGCGGGTTGAAGCGCACCGCCAGCGCTTCCAGTTCGGGCGGCAGTTCGACCTTGGCGCCGATCAGCACCAGCACGTGCGGCTGGCTGTGGCGGCGCTGGATCAGGTCGCGCAGCGCACGCTGGTGGCTGGCGTAACCGAGGTAGGGGTGGAAATCGAGCAGCAGGTAGATGCCGCGTTGTTCGGCCTGGCGGATCATCTGCAGGGCGGCGCTGGCGTCGGGCGGGCCGATCGCATCGTCCTCGCGCTCCAGGTCGATGCGGCGCAGGCCCTCGGTGATCGACCAGCGGTGCAGGGCGCGCCAGACATGCATCAGCGTCTGCCGGAACAGTTCGACGATGCGACCCTCGTCCTGGGTCTCGATGACGATCAGGGGGGTGTTTGCGCGGATCAATGCGCTCAGGTCCTGCAGTTCGCTCATGCCGGTTCGATCCTTCGGGAGCGCAACGATAGCAAAGCCGATGCGGATTGATTCAGGCCGTCTCTACCTAAGGTCACCATCGCCGGTGTACGCTCGGGGCACGTACCCGGAAGCGAGGCTGGCATGAAGACGATCCTGGTGGCCGGTTCCAAGGGCGGGGTGGGCAAGACCACCGTCGCCACCCATCTGGCCGCATACGCGGCATTGCAGGGCAAGGCCACGGTGATCGCCGACGCCGACCCGCAGGGCTCCAGCACCCGCTGGGCACAGCGCCGGGCCGGGCTGGACAGCGCGGTCCTGCCCATCGACGTGTACCGCAAGAAGCAGTGGGCGCAGAAGCTGCCCGACGGGACCGATACCGTCATCATCGACGCACCGGCCGGCGCACTGGCCGACGATATCCCCCATTTCCTCGACGCCGCCGATGCCGTGGTGGTGCCGGTGCTGCCCTCGGCGCTGGACATCGAAGCCATCGTCGGCTTCCTCAACAGCCTGGCGCAGAACCCGCGCGTGCACAGCCGCAGGCTGCCGGTGGGCCTGGTCCTCAACCGCACCAAGCCGTGGACCCAGACCTCGCAACAGGCCCTGCAGATGCTGGGCGAATGGCCGTACCCGGTGGTCGCCCAGCTGCGCGACAGCCAGAGCTACGTGGTGATGACCGGCCTTGGCCGCAGCCTGTTCGATTACCGCTCGGCCCAGGTGCGCGAGCACCAGGCCGACTGGGAGCCGCTGCTGGCCTGGTTGAAGCTGTGACGCGTACGTCACCCTTTGTGCTGCACCCTCACTTTCATGGAACCTCGCGATGCGTGAACTGATCCTGCTGCGCCATGCCCATGCCGAACCGGCCACCCCCGGCCAGGCCGACCTCGATCGGCCGTTGTCGCCGGTGGGTCTTGCCGAAGCCGAGGCGGCCGGCAAGTGGATGAAGGAAAACAACCTGCTGCCGGACTGCGTGCTGTGCTCGCCGTCGCGGCGTACCCGCGAGACCCTGGAAGCGGTGCTGGCGACCATCGGCTACGTCGAGAAGCGCCTGGAAGACCGCATCTACGAAGCCACCCCCGGCACCCTGGCCGCGCTGGTGGATGAGCGCCGGGACCTCGACCGGGTGCTGATCGTCGGCCACAACCCTGGCCTGGAAAGGCTGGTGGCACTGATGACCGAAGGCACCAGCAGCGACTACCGGGGCATGCCGCCGGCGGCCGTGGCCGTGCTCGGGTTCCCGCGCGAGGCGGCGATCGAGCCGGGCGTGGCCAGCCTGAACGCCTTCTGGTGGCCGTGAGTCGATGACCCTGGCACGGCCCGGCCGCTGCCTGCTGCCGGTGCTGCTGGTCTGCAGCCCGGCCTGGGCTGCCCCTCCCCCCCCTACGCCGCTGCCGCCGGTGTCGGCACTGGCGTCGGCCGAGTCGCCGCGCGTCCTGCACATGGACCCGCAGCGCTCACGGATCGGCTTCGAGGTGCGCACCCGCTTCGGCCAGCGCATCGAAGGGCTGTTCCCGCACTTCGAGGGGCGCGTCGAAGTGCTGTCCGATGGCCGCCACCAGGTGCACCTGAAGATGTTCACCCGCTCGGTGGAGATCCCGGGCAAGGACCGCTACACCGGCTGGATGCGCGGGCCGGAGTTCTTTGATGCCGTGCGCTACCCGTCGGTCGAGTTCGATTCGCTGCCCTACTGGCCGGACACCGTCGGCAACGGCGGCGACATCCGGGGCCGGCTGACCCTGCGCGGGGTCAGCCACCCGGAAACCCTGCGGGTGGAGAAGGCGGAATGTTCCCGACCCGGCTATGATTGCGATGTCGTCAGCCGCGGTACCGTGCAACGAGGCCGGTACGGCATGGACAGCTGGCAGCTTGCCTTGAGTGACCGAGTGACCTTCGTACTGCGAGCCCGCCTGAGCGAGGCGCCGAAACCGTGAATCTCCTGCTGCGTGTACTGGCGCTGGCAACCGTGTTGCTGGGCAGTGGCTGCGCGTCGCTGTCCAACGCCGAGCGCGACCGTGCCCAGGCCATCGCCGTGCAGGCCCGGTCGACCCAGGTCGACTGCCAGCGCGCCGATCGCTGTGCGCTGGATTCACCGTTGCGATCCCTGGCCGGCCGCGCATTCAGCGAATCGACCGAAGCGCAGCCGCTGCACTACGCCACCCTGCTCGACGAAGGCGAGGGCGCCCTGGTCGCCCGCCTGAACCTGCTGCGCAGTGCCACCCGCAGCATCGACCTGCAGACCTACATCTTCGACAAGGATGACAGCGCCCGGCTGGTCATCGACGAACTGCTGGCCGCCTCGCGCCGCGGGGTGAAGGTGCGGGTGCTGATCGACCAGCTCTCGGCGATCTCCGACCTGGAGATCCTGGGCGCCCTGTCCGGCGCCCACCAGAACTTCCAGCTGCGGGTCTACAACCCGACCTTCGGCAAGGCCCGGCTGAACTACTTCGACTATGCCGGCAGCGTGCTGTGCTGCTTCCGCCGGTTCAACCAGCGCATGCACAACAAGCTGCTGGTCATCGACGATGCGATCGGCGTGGTCGGCGGCCGCAACTACCAGGACGATTATTACGACTGGGACCGCGAGTACAACTTCCGCGACCGCGACGTGCTGATCGCCGGGCCGGAAGCGCGGGCGATGGCCGCCAACTTCGATGCGTTCTGGCGCGCGCCGCGCAGCGTGCCTGCCGAACGGCTGAACGATGTCGGTCGCACCCTGCTCAACGCCGGCGTCCCGGACATGCCGCCGGCCCAGTTCCGCCGCCCCGAGCGGGTGGAACGGGTCAGCGAGGAAGCCAACGACACCGCCTTCATCACCCGCTCGTTCGTCGACACCGCGCTGCCGGTGCACTCGGTGCGCTACGTCGCCGACCTGCCGCGCAAGCACCGCCGCGAGCGCGCCAGTGCGCCGCTGGCCGGCCAGCACGTCACCGAGCCGCAGCTGGATGCGCTCATTTCCGGCGCGCAGAAGGAAGTGATCCTGCAGACGCCGTACCTGGTGCTGTCCAAGCCGGCGCAGAAACTGTTCCGCGAACTGCGCAAGCGGCCCGAGCCGCCGCGCGTGGTGGTGTCCAGCAACAGCCTGGCGGCCACCGACAACCCGATCGTGTATGCGCTGTCGTACAAGTACAAGCGGCGCAACATGCGCGAACTGGGCTTCAACATCTTCGAATACAAGCCGTTCCCGCTGGATGCGCCGGTCGACTACCGCAACCTGCTGCCCGACCCGCTGGGCAGTGGCGGCAGCACCGTGGGCGACGCGGGCGTGCGCAATCCGCTGATCGGCGGCAGCGCGGCTGGCAGCAATGCCGGCGGTGGCAACGACGATGCACCGTCAACGCCGGCCACTGCGGGCAGCGACGGGCAGGGCACCCGTCCGGCCGTGGAGCATCCGCGCCTGGGCAGCGCCTACGAGAACAGCCGGGCGCGCCGCCGTGCCGCCGGCAGTGAAGTGGAAACGCGCCTGCTGCGTACCGAAACGCGTCCCTCGTTCCTGGGCAGCAAGGCGGTCAACAAGCCGCTGCCGGTCACCCGCAAGGGCGCGCGCATGGGCCTGCATGCCAAGTCGCTGGTGGTCGATCGCCGCATCGGCGTGGTAGGTACCCACAACTTCGATCCGCGCAGCGAGAACTACAACACCGAAGGCGCGGTCATCATCGACGACCCGGTGTTCGCCGAGCAGCTGGCGCAGAGCATCCTGCGCGACACCCACCCGCAGAATTCCTGGACGGTGGCGCCGCGCGCCAAGCCGCCAGTGCTCTCGGGGCTGAACTACAGCGTGGGCAAGGCGTCCGAAGCACTGCCCATCCTCGATTTCTGGCCGTGGCGCTACGCCACCGACTACGAGTTCCAGCCCGGCGTGGACTGCCCGCAGCCGCTGCCGCGGCAGAGCCCGGATTTCCATCGCTGCTACGTGCCCGTCGGTGACTTCCCCGAAGTGAACGTCGGCCCGAAATGGCTGCTGGTGCGCATGCTGACCGCATTCGGCGCCGGCCTCGTCCCCATCCTCTGAAGGTGCTTGCATGACCCAGGTGTTCCGTGAAGCTGTTTCCATCGACCAGCTCAATGCGCTCAGCCGTGGCACGGCCATCGATACCCTGGGCATCGCCTTCACCGCCGCCGGTGATGACTGGCTGCAGGCCACCATGCCGGTCGACGAACGCACCCGCCAGCCGTACGGCATCCTGCACGGCGGCGCCTCGGTGGTGCTGGCCGAAACCCTGGGCAGCAGCGCCGGCAACCTCTGCGTGGATACCGGCAAGCAGGTCTGCGTAGGCCTTGAGATCAACGCCAACCACGTGCGCGCCGTGCGCAGCGGCACCGTCACCGGCACTGCGCGTGCGGTGCACGTGGGCCGCAGCACGCAGCTGTGGGAAATCCGCATCGAAGACGAACAGGGCCGGCTGGTGTGCATCTCGCGGCTGACCCTGGCGGTGGTGGCTGCAGGCCACGGCTGAGGCCGATGTCCGGGCTGCCTGCTCCCGCCGCACTGCCGCTGCGGATCATCGCCAGCGGTGCCTGCCTGCCGCGCCTGCGGGTGCCGTCGCAGCACTTCGACCAGCGCTGGAACAAGCCGGACGGCTGGGTCGAACGGCACAGCGGCGTGGCCAGCCGCGGCCATGCAGCGCCCGACGAGCGGGCCTCGTGGATGGGCGCGCAGGCCGCGCGCCAGGCCCTGCAGCAGGCCGGCCTGGCGATCACCGACATCGACTGCATCATCTCCGCCTGCGGGGTGATGGAACAGGCCATTCCCTGCCAGGCCGTGCTGGTGCAGCGCGCCCTCGGCCTGGGCGACAGCGGCGTGCCGTCCTTCGACGTCAACGCCACCTGCCTGGGCTTCGTGGTGGCGCTGGAAATGGCCGGCAGCCTGCTGGCATTGGGCCGCTACCGGCGCGTGCTGATCGTCTGCAGCGACATTCCCAGTGCCGGGCTCGACCCGGATGACCCGCTGACCGCGCCGCTGTTCGGCGATGGCGCGGTGGCGATGCTGGTCGAGCGTGCCGGCGACGGTCAGGCCTCGGCGTTGCTGGCCACCCGCCTGCGCACCTATGGCGACGGTGCCGAACTGTGCCAGGTGCCCACCTGCGGCACCGGCATGCGCCTGTTCGACGATGTCGATGCCTACCGTGCGGCCCATCATTTCCAGATGCAGGGCAAGGCGCTGTACCGCGAAGCGGCGCGGCGCCTGCCCGGTTTCCTGCAGGATCTGCTGGACTGCGCCGGCACCTCGCTGGCCGCGTGCGATGTGATCGTGCCGCACCAGGCCAGCGGGCAGGCGCTGGATCATCTGCAGCGGGTGCTGGGCCTGCCGCCGCAGCGGCTGGTGCGCATCCTGCGCGAGCACGGCAACCAGCTGGCGGCGTCGCTGCCGATGGCCCTGCACCAGGCCCTGATCGACGGCCGCCTGCCGCGCGGCGGCCAGGCCCTGCTGATCGGTACAGGCGCCGGCCTGGCGCTGGGCGGCGCGGTGCTGCGCTACTGATGGCCAGGGTCCTGGTCACCGGCGCCAGCGGCTTCATCGGCCAACATGTCGCACTCGCGCTGGCGGCGCAGGGCTGGCAGGTGCGCGGCAGCGGGCGCGATGTGCTTCGGCTGCGGGCGCTGGCGGCGCACGGTATCGAAGTGATTGCTGCCGATCTTGCCGAGGATGCCCTGGCGCCGCTGCTGCAGGACTGCGATGCGGTGGTGCACTGCGCGGCGATGTCGCAACCCTGGGGAACGGCGGCTGCATTCCAGCGGGCGAACGTGCTGGCCACCACGCGCCTGCTGCAGGCCGCGCAGGCGGCCGGTGTTGCCCGCCTCGTCCACCTGGGTTCGCCCAGCATCTATTTCCGCTTCGCCGACCAGTACGGTCTGGATGAACGCTTCCAGCCGCCACGGCGCTGGATCACCGACTACGCCCGCAGCAAATGGGAATCGGAACTGGCCGTGGCCGCTGCCGCGCGCCAGGGGCTGCACACCGTGGTGCTGCGCCCGCGTGCGGTGTTCGGGCCCGGCGACCGCGCGATCCTGCCCCGCCTGCTGGCGGTGGCGGCCAGCGGCCGTTTCCCGCTGATCCACGGCGGCCGCGCGCTCATCGATGTCACTCCCGTCGACGATGCAATGCAGGCGGTGAGACTGGCGCTGCAGGCGGACGCGCGCTGCAGCGGGCGGGCCTACAACATCAGCGCCGGCACCCCGCTGCACGTGCATGCGCTGGTCAACGGCCTGTTCGAAGCGATGGACCTGCAGGTGCGCCTGCGGCCGGTGCCGCGAACGTTGGCGTTGGCCGCGGCCAGTGTGGCCGAAACCCTGGCCAACCTGCGCCCGGGCCGCCCCGAGCCGCGCCTGACCCGCTATGGCGTGGGCGTGCTGGGCTACTCGCAGACCTTGGACATCAGCGCGGCGCGGCGCGACCTTGGCTACGACCCGCGCACCGGCGTGCAGGCCGCGCTGCAGGCCTTCGCCACGCACTGGAAGCAGCACGGGGGCAGCGATGGTACGGCTTGAGTGGGAACTGATCGAGGCCGGTCACTGCGTGCATCCGCAGCGCGCCGTGCGCCAGGGGGCCAGCTGGCATCGCTGCGAATTCCCGGCGTTGGTGGCGTTGCTGCGGCATCCGCAGCGCGGCCTCATCCTGTTCGACACCGGTTATTCGGACGCCTTCCTGCAGGCCACCGCGCGCCTTCCCGAGCGCCTGTACCGCTGGGTCACGCCGGTGCACCTGGGCCCGGGCCAGAGCGTGCGCGCGCAGCTGCAGCAGCGTGGCATCGGCGCGGCCGACGTCGGCCTGGTGGTGCTGTCGCACCTGCACGGTGACCATGTGGGTGGCGTGCTCGATTTCCCCGACGTGCCGCTGCTGTGTTCGCGCGCCGCGTGGCAGGACCAGGCCGCGCGCGGGCGCCTGCGTGCGCTCAGCGTGGGCCTGCTGCCCGCGTTGACCCGCGATGCGGCGCCGCGCATGGGCTGGCTGGAAAGCCTGCCGGAGGTGGACCTGCCGCATCCCTTCGATGCCTTCGGCCGTGGCCGCGACGTGCTGGGCGACCGCAGCCTGCTGGCGGTGCCGCTGCCCGGCCATGCGGTGGGCCAGCACGGGCTGCTCTTTGAAGGGGCCGATGGCCGCCCGGTGTTCCTGGTGGCCGACGCCGCCTGGTCCAGCGCCGCCATCACCGATGGCGTGCCGCCACCGCGGCTGGTCACCGGCCTGCTTGGCCACACCGGCACCTACCGGCAGACTCTGCAGCGGCTGCAGCACACCCAGCGCCAGGTCAGCGACCTGCAGCTGGTACCGGCCCATTGCGGGCAATGGCGGCCGGCCGCGACCCTGTAGTGTCGAGCCATGCTCGACGGCTGTTGATGTGGCGCCAAGAGCGGTCGAGCATGGCTCGACTCCACAAAATGCCAACGCAAGCGGGGCCCGCCGGCCGCAACAGCCTCGCCAACAGGACACCGTGTTCCCGCCCATGGCCGCGGTCAATAGGACTTATGGCCAGAATCGGCTGGCAGCGGCTGCGGCCCTCCGGTATCGTGCGCGGATGACTTCCCCCACTCCGGCCCCCCGTGGCGGCGTGGCGCGTGTGTGCCGTTACCTGTACCGCGTACCGCTGCTGTTGGTCCACATCCTCGTGTTCCTGCCGTTGATCCTCATCGGCATGCTTCCGCCGTGGGGCGAACTGCGCGTGGGCGATGCCACCTTCGGCGCCAAGGTCGTCAACTGGTGGCAGGGCGGCCTGATGTGGATCTTCGGCTTCCGCCTGGTGCAGATCGGTTCTGCGCTGCCGGGCGCGGTGCTGTTCGTCGCCAACCACGTCAGCTGGGTGGATATCTCCATCCTGCACAGCCAGCGCATGATGGGCTTCGTCGCCAAGCGCGAGATCGCCAGCTGGCCGGTGGTGGGCTGGCTGGCCGCGCGCGGGCAGACCATCTTCCACCAGCGTGGCAACACCGAGTCGCTCGGTGGGGTGATGCAGGTGATGGCCGACCGCCTGCGCGATGGCAAGGCGGTAGGCGTGTTCCCGGAAGGGCGTACCCGGGGCGGCCACGAAGTGGGCCCGTTCCATGCGCGCATCTTCCAGGCCGCGGTTGAAACCGGCGTGCCGGTGCAGCCGGTGGCCCTGGTCTACGGCGCCCATGGCGATGCCCAGACCATCGTGGCCTTCGGCCCGGGCGAGAGTTTCTTCGCCAATTTCCTGCGCCTGCTCGGTGAGCCGGCGCGACGTGCGGAAGTGCACTTCCTGGCACCGATCGGTGCACAGGACCTGGAAGGCCGTCGACGCATCGCGGAAACCTCGCGCGCGCGCATCGTGGCGGCGATGGGCCGGCAGTGAGCGTGCGGTGGCACTGATCCCGCCACCGTTGCTGGACGCCGGTACGCCGACGCTGCATGCTGCTGACTACCAGCCGCCGCGCTGGCTGCGCAATCCGCACCTGCAGTCCATGCTCAGCTCCAGCCGCATGCGCCTGCAGCGTGGCCTGCTGCTGCTGGCCGCCACCGGTGCGGTCAGCGAAGAACTGATACTCGATGGTGGCGACGGCGTGCGCCTGCAGGGCTGGCACAGCTACGTCGAAGGCCGCGAGCCGAAGGGCATGGCCCTGCTGCTGCATGGCTGGGAGGGCAGCGCCGAATCCAGCTACATGCGCATGGCGGCCGCGCGCATGATCGACCAGGGCTTCGACGTCGTGCGGCTGAACTTCCGCGACCACGGCAACACCCACCACCTCAATCCCGGCATCTTCCACTCCAACCGCATCGACGAAGTGGTGCAGGCGACCGGTGACATCGCGCGACGCTGGCCGGACCTGCCGCTGGTGGCCGCCGGTTATTCGCTGGGCGGCAACTTCGTGCTGCGCCTGGCCCTGCGTGCCCCCGCGGCCGGCGTGCCGCTGCAGCGGGTGGCCTCGGTGTGCCCGGTGCTGGATCCGGCGCTGACCATGGACAGCATCCAGAGCGGCCCGGCGATGTACGACTGGTACTTCCGCCGCAAGTGGGCCGGCTCGCTGCGCCGCAAGCGCGACCTGTTCCCGGAACTGAGCGACTGCGACGACCGCGTACTGAAGCTGGACATCCGCGCGCTGACCACCTGGCTGGTCGAGCGCCATACCGATTTCGGCACGCTGCAGGCCTACTTCGATGGTTACTCGATTGCCGGCGACCGCCTGTCCACCCTGCAGGTGCCGGCCGACATCCTGATGGCCCAGGATGATCCGGTCATTCCCTATGCCACCTTCCGCGACTGGCAGCTGCCGCAGCACGCGCGGCTGGAAACCGCCTGCTGGGGCGGCCACTGCGGGTTCCTGGAAAACTGGCGCGGCGACGGCTTCTCCGAACGCTGGGTGGCCCAGCGCCTGCAGCGGGTGCTGGCGGGCTGAACCGGCGCCGGCGCGCAGCCCGCTACAATGCGGGTTTGCCATTGAACCGGACTGCCATGCAAGACCAGATTCTCCAGGCCCTGCGCCAGAACGACACCGCACAGGCCGTGCAGCTGGCACAGGCGTGGGTGCACGATGAACCCGGCCAGGCCCAGGCCCACCGCTGGCTGGCGCTTGCGCTGCAGCAGCAGGGCCAGCCCGAAGCCGCGCAGGCGCCCCTGCAGCAGGCGCTGCTGCTGGCCCCGGACGATGCACAGCTGCACCTGCAGCAGGCCGGCCTGCTGCTGGCCCTGCACCAGTTCGAGGGCGCCGACGAAGCACTGCTGCGCACCACCGACCTCAATCCCAACGCCTTCGAGGCGTACCTGATGCAGGCCCATCTGGCGATCGGCCGCAACGACATCGACACCGCCGCACGCCAGGCCACGCTGGCCGCCAAGCTGCAGCCGGAGCATCCGGAAGTGCTGGCGCTGCAGGGCATGGTGGCCCTGTACCGCGATGACGCCGACCGCGCGCTGCAGCTGCTGTCCGAAGCTGCCCGGCAGATGCCCAACGACCCGCGCGTGCTGTACGCCCTGGGGTCGGCCTACCAGGCCAAGGACATGCTGGCCTTTGCCGAGCAGGCCTTCCGCCGCGTGCTCGACATCAACCCGAAGATGACCAGCCTGCACGGTCTGGTGGTGCAGCTGGCGCTGCGCCAGGGCAACGTCGAGGCCGCCCACCAGCAGCTGCAGCAGGCGCTGCAGGTGCCGGGCCTGGATGCGCCGGCGCTGCAGCGCCTCGGTGCTGAAATCGCCCTGCAGGCCGACCAGCCGATGCAGGCGCTGGAGCAGCTGCGGCCGATGCTGAAGGCCAACCCGGGCGACCGCCGCGTGGTCGAGCTGCTGCTGGCCTGCTGGCAGCGCCTGGGCCGCGAGGAAGAAGCCCGCGCGGACCTGGACGAAGTGCTGGCCGAGCAGCCGCAGCTGCCGCACCTGTGGCTGGCACGCCTGGCGCCGGAAGGCTTCGGCAGCCCGGGCGCGATTGCCGTGGCTGATCGCTGGATCGAGGCCATGCCCGAATTCGTCCCGGCCCTGGAAGCCCGCCTGCGCCTGCATGAAGCGGCCGGCGAAGCCGACGCCGTGGAGGCCCTGGCGGCCCGCATCGTCGCGCTGGAACCGGGCCGCATCAGTGGCGAGACCCGCCTGGTCGGCGCGCTGCTGGCGCGTGACCCGGCCGCCGCCGTTGCCCACGTGCAGGGCCTGGTCGACGCGGTGCCCGAGACCCGCCGCCGCGAGCTGCGCACCTGGCTGGGCGAGGTGCAGGACCAGGCCGGCCAGCCGCGCGAAGCGCTGCGCACCTGGCTGGAGCTGCATGCCGAGCAGAACGCGGAGCGCCTGCCGCTGCCGCCGCAGGCCAAAGCACCGCCGAGCTGGCCCGACCTGGGCGAGGTCGATGCCGAAAGCGCTGCCTCCGCACCGATCTTCCTGTGGGGCGCACCGGGCTCGGGCGTTGAACGCGTGGCGGTCACCTTCGCCGGCGCGAGCCCGGTGATGCGCAGCGACCGCTTCGCGCCGACCCCGCCGGATGACGCCTTCCAGAACTACTTCACCCTGCAGAAGCTCGCTTCCGGTGACCTCAGCCCCGAGGGCCTGGTGAGCGGCTGGCGCGACACGCTGCGCCAGCGCGGCGTGCAGAACGACACCGTCATCGACTGGCTGCTGTGGTGGGACAACGCCCTGCTGTGGTCGCTGCGCCCGCACCTGCCGCAGGGCCGCCTGCTGGTGGTGCTGCGCGACCCGCGCGACATGCTGCTGGACTGGATCGCCTACGGCGCGCCGGCACCGTTCGCGGTCAACAACGTGGCCGAAGTGGCCGAGTGGCTGGCGCGTTCGATGGCCCAGGTGGCGACGCTGCACGAGCAGGACCTCTACCCGCACATGCTGATGCGCATGGACGACGTGGGCGATGACCCGCGCGTGGTTGCCGACATGCTGCAGGAGCTGTTCAACACCTCGATCCCGCCGGCCGAGCGCATCGGCCCGCCGCGTTTCCCGGCCGGCCACTGGCGCCGCTACACCGATGTGATGAGTGCAGCGTTCGATCTGTTGACCCCGGTCGCGGTGCGACTGGGCTATCCCGAAGCGTAAGGAGCCCCCCCATGCAGCTGAGCAGCAACAGCATCACCGCCGGCGCCCCGATCGACCGCGAATTCGCGGCCGGTGATGCCACTGGTTTCGCCCCGAACCGCAACCCGCACCTGGCGTGGAACGGCGTGCCCGATGGCACCCGCGCGTTCCTGCTGGTGTGCGTGGATCCGGACGTGCCGACCGTGCCCGACACGGTCGGCCGCAGTGACATGACCGTGCCGCGCGACCAGCCGCGTTGCGATTTCGTGCACTGGGTGATGGCCGATATTCCGGCGTCGGTGCATGAGATCGCCGCCGGCAGCTGCAGCGATGGCTTCGTTGCCAAGGGCAAGACGGCACCGGCCGGCCCGGCGGGCAGCCGCCAGGGCGTGAACGACTTCACCGGCTGGTTTGCCGGCAACCCGGACATGGCTGGTGATTACCTCGGCTACGACGGCCCGTACCCGCCGTTCAACGACGAGCGCGTGCACCGCTACTTCTTCCGCGTGTTCGCGCTGGACGTGGCGACGTTGGACCTGCCGCAGCGCTTCACCGCCGCCGATGCCTACCGCGCCATGCACGGCCACGTGCTGGCTGAGGCCACGCTGCACGGCACCTACACGCTGAATCCCGCGCTGTAACGGCAACCCGGCAACGCCGGCCGCTGGCCGGCGTTGCTTTTTTGTAGAGTCGAGCCATGCTCAACTCCTTTTTGTAGAGTCGAGCCATGCTCAACTCCTTTTTGTAGAGTCGAGCCATGCTCGACTGCTTTCCACGCAGACGAGCATGGCTCGACGCTACGAAGACGAACGGCAGTACTTCGCAAACCCGTGCAGAAACGCTTGGGCTTTCTCACGATGCGATTCCGACCGCAGCACATCCGCCACCTGCTGCGGCTCCAGCCCCAGCACCGGCACGCGCAGGAACAGATCGGCACTGAGCGCCGAACTCACCGTCGACAGCACCGCGCGCAGCGCCTGCAGCATGTCCTCGCCAACATGCGAGGCGTGTACCAGCGCAATCGGCCGGCCCACGATCTGGTCGCCGGAGACCAGCCAGTCAAGGGCGTTCTTCAGCCCGCCGGGAATGCCGCGCACGTATTCCGGCTGCACACCAGCACGCCGTCGCTCTGCGCGACCGTCGCCTTGAAGCCGGTGACGCTGCCCGGCTCATCGGCGCCTTCGAGATCGGGCGAGAACACGGGCAGATCGCCAATGCCGGTGTAGACCTCCAGCGCCATGCCCGTCGGTGCGAAGGCCTGCAGCGCCCGCAGCAGCGCGGTGTTGGTGGATTGCCTTCGCACGCTGCCGGAGATGGCGAGAATCTTCATCGCCGCAAGGCTAGCACGCAGGCGTGCGCCCTCCGGGTAGGGCCGGCCGCTGGCCGGCTGTACCTTTCTGCTTTCCGTAGAGCCGAGCCATGCTCGGCTGCGCCCTTTGTAGAGCCGAGCCCATGCTCGGCTGCGCCCTTTGTAGAGCCGAGCCCATGCTCGGCTGCTTTCCACAAAGTCGAGCATGGCTCGACTCTACAGAAGCAAGCCGACTGACAGTCGGCTCTACCACGCGTTGTTCGGCCTCAGCGCTCGGTCGCCGACTCGACCACCATGTCCAGCACGTACGCCTGCGACGGTGCGTCGGCCGGCGGATTCTTCACCGCGAAGCGCTTCACGCGCACCACGTTGCGCACGCCGTCTTCGTGGGTGTAGCCCTCGATGCTGCCGTAGAAGTTCTCGAACTTGCCGGGCTCCCCCTGCTTCAGGCCCTTGTCGTCGAACTTCACCTCACGCACCTGCAGGCACTGGTAATCCGGAATCAGCGGGTGCGAGCACTTCTGGGTCTTCGCAGCCACTTCCAGGAACACGGTTTCGCCCGGGCCGCCGTAGCGGGTTTCGGCGGTCGGTTCCGGTGCGAACACCAGCACGTCGCCCTTGCCGGTGGTCAGGGTCAGCGTGCCGTCGGCATCCTGCGCGGCCTTCAGCTGGCCCTGCAGGCGGCTGGACACCGCTTCGTCCAGCGCCATCAGCGCCTTGTCGGTGCAGGCCATCATGGTCGACACCATCGCGCCCACCTTCAGCGTGCCGTTCTCCAGGGTGTAACCACCGCCGAGGCGGTTGCAGGTGTTGCTCACCGACAGGCGGCCATCGGCGAAGTCCAGGGTGACCGGCTTGTCATCGCGGGCGAACAGCGCATCAATGCGCGTGCCGTCGGCCGCGGTGGCCTGCTTCAGCAACCAGTGCTGGCTCTGCAGGCGCTGCGCATCCAGGTGCGCCAGCGTCTGCTGGTCCGCTGCCTTGCTGGCGGCCGGGGCCACGTCGTCGCCGCCGGTACCGGCCGGGGCCGGGGTCTGGCTGCAGGCGGCCAGCAGGGCCAGCGGGAGGAGCAGGGTGAGCGTGCGGTTCATGGTGATGAGTCTCCTTGAGGAACCTGGAAAAACGGGTCGGGACCGGGAATGGGGTTGCCCGGTCCCGGCGTTGTTCAGCTACCGGCAGGCAACCACAGCAGCAGTGCGGCGCCGAGGGCAATGCGGTAGACGGCAAACGCGGTGAACGTGTGCGACTTGATGTAGCCCATCAGCCACTTCACTACGACGAAGCCGGTGATGGCGGCGGCAACGAAGGCCACGCCGACGTCGGTCCAGTTCTCGCTGGCCAGGTTCCCTTCCTTGGCCAGTTCCAGGAAGGTGTAGGCGCTGGCGGCGAACATGGTGGGAATGCCCAGCAGGAACACGAACTCGGCGGCGGCCGCGCGGCGGCTCAGGCCCAGCAGCATGGCCAGGAAGATCGCCGAGGCCGAACGCGAGGTGCCGGGGAACACGCCGGCCACCACCTGCGCCAGGCCCACGCCGATCGCCACCGTCCAGGTCACCTGGTCGCGGTCGGGCAGGCGTGCGGTATAGGCCTCCACCAGCAGCATCCAGACGCCACCGATGATCAGCGCCCAGGCCACCGGGCCCACGGTTTCCGGCAGCGACCACCCGGCCTTGCGCACCACCAGGCCGACCACGGCGGTCACCAGGAAGGCCGCGCCCAGCTTGAACACGTACTCGCGGTTCTCGCGCTGGCCGAAGCCGGTGGCCAGCTGCAGCAGGCGCTGCCGGAACACCAGCACCACGGCCAGGATCGCGCCGGCCTGGATGATGATGTTGAAGAAGTCCGAACGCGCGCCAAGCCAGTGCTGGGCAATCAGCAGGTGGCCGGTGCTGGAGATCGGCAGGAATTCGGTGAGGCCTTCAAGGATGCCCAGCAACAGGGCGGAGAGCAGATCGGACATGGGTGGAATGGGCGCCGGCAGCGGAAGGAAGAAGCTCGAGAGGATAGACGATCCCTGCCGCACCAAACGGGTGCGGCAGGGGGTGCACGCACCCCTTTGGTGCGCGCCGCGCTGCACCGCGCCGGGGCGCTCCTTGTGAAATCAACGACTTGCGCACGCAGAAAAGTTGGCACGGTCATTGCTCTACCTCAGTAGGCATTCATCCCCATCCGAGGTCGTACCGATGTCCGTGGAAAACGTTGAGAAGCTGATCAAGGACAACCAGATCGAGTTCGTCGATCTGCGTTTCGTGGATATGCGTGGCGTCGAACAGCACGTCACCTTCCCGGTCAGCATCATCGAACCGTCGCTGTTCGAAGAAGGCAAGATGTTCGACGGCAGCTCCATCGCCGGCTGGAAGGGCATCAACGAGTCGGACATGGTCCTGCTGCCGGATCCGGCCAGCGCCTATGTCGATCCGTTCTACGCCGATCCGACCATCGTCATCAGCTGCGACATCCTCGACCCGGCCACCATGCAGCCGTACGGCCGCTGCCCGCGCGGCATTGCCAAGCGCGCCGAGGCCTACCTGAAGTCCTCCGGCATCGCCGAAACCGCGTTCTTCGGCCCGGAGCCGGAATTCTTCATCTTCGATTCGGTCCGTTTCGCCAATGAAATGGGCAACACCTTCTTCAAGGTCGATTCGGAAGAAGCCGCCTGGAACAGCGGCGCCAAGTACGACGGCGCCAACAGCGGCTACCGTCCGGGCGTGAAGGGTGGTTACTTCCCCGTTCCGCCGACCGACACCCTGCACGACCTGCGCGCTGAAATGTGCAAGACCCTGGAACAGGTCGGCATCGAAGTGGAAGTGCAGCACCACGAAGTGGCCACCGCCGGCCAGTGCGAGATCGGCACCAAGTTCAGCACCCTGGTGCAGAAGGCCGACGAACTGCTGCGCATGAAGTACGTCATCAAGAACGTGGCGCACCGCAACGGCAAGACCGTCACCTTCATGCCCAAGCCGATCGTCGGTGACAACGGCAGCGGCATGCACGTGCACCAGTCGCTGTCCAAGGGCGGCACCAACCTGTTCTCCGGTGACGGCTACGGCGGCCTGAGCCAGCTGGCGCTGTGGTACATCGGCGGCATCTTCAAGCACGCCAAGGCCATCAACGCCTTCGCCAACTCGGGCACCAACAGCTACAAGCGCCTGGTGCCGGGCTTCGAAGCCCCGGTGATGCTGGCCTACTCGGCCCGCAACCGTTCGGCCTCGTGCCGCATTCCGTGGGTGTCCAACCCGAAGGCACGCCGCATCGAAATGCGCTTCCCCGATCCGATCCAGTCGGGCTACCTGACCTTCACCGCGCTGATGATGGCCGGCCTGGACGGCATCAAGAACCAGATCGACCCGGGCGCACCGAGCGACAAGGATCTGTACGACCTGCCGCCGGAAGAAGAAAAGCTGATCCCGCAGGTCTGCTCCTCGCTGGACCAGGCCCTGGAAGCGCTGGACAAGGACCGCGAGTTCCTCAAGGCCGGCGGCGTGATGAGCGATGACTTCATCGACGGCTACATCGCGCTGAAGATGCAGGAAGTGACCAAGTTCCGCGCGGCGACCCACCCGCTGGAATACCAGTTGTACTACGCCAGCTGACCGGGCGGCGATGGCGGTGGGACCTCCCTCCCACCCGCCGCCATCGCCTCCGTTCTTTGCGGCTGGGGAGCCGCATGGCGGGCCTCGTGCCCGCCTTGGTAGAGCGGACTGTTAGTCCGCTGATCCAGGGGCAAGAGAGAGACCGGATACGCGACATGGGCCGCCCTCCCTCCCGCGTCGGTCGTGCAAGGAGAGAGGCACGGCCGTCCCGGCCCATTACGTGTCCGGTGCAACAGCCACGGTCATCATCACGATGGCCCGTGGTTGCCTGATGCCATCGCGCGCTGGCGCGGTGGCCCCATCCACCATCGGGACATGCGCATGAAACTGATCTCCGCCATCATCCGACCGTTCAAGCTTGACGAGGTCCGCGAGGCCCTCTCCGACGCTGGCGTGTCGGGCATCACCGTGACCGAAGTGAAAGGTTTCGGTCGCCAGAAGGGCCACACCGAGCTGTATCGCGGCGCCGAGTACGTCGTCGATTTCCTGCCCAAGATCAAGATTGAAACCGTGGTCACCGACGAGCGTGCCGACGCAGTGATCGAAGCGATCCAATCGTCCGCAGGCACTGGCAAGATCGGCGACGGCAAGATCTTCGTCACTGCCGTCGAGCAGGTCATCCGTATCCGCACCGGCGAAATCGGTGCCGACGCGCTGTAACCCCTTCCGGAGACTCCCCCAAATGAAGATGCGCCTTCTCACCGGGTGGCAAGCCCGGTTCCATCTCGTGTGCCTGTTGATGCTGCTCAGCGCGCTCGCCGCCGGCGCCTGGCCGGGTACTGCGAACGCCCAGGCCCAGGTCTCGCCGCTGCCCAGCGAAACCGTCGCGGTCGAACCGCTGCAGGCTCCGGTCGCTGCGGCACCGGTTGCTGCCGAAGCCGCCGCGCCGGCCTTCGACCACGGCGACGTCGCCTGGATGCTCACCTCCACCCTGCTGGTGCTGCTGATGGTGGTGCCGGGCCTGGCCCTGTTCTACGGCGGCCTGGTGCGTTCGAAGAACGTGCTGTCGGTGCTCAGCCAGATCCTGGTGGTGTTCTCGCTGGTGCTGCTGCTGTGGGTGTCCTACGGCTACAGCGCGGTGTTCAGCGCGGGCAATCCGTTCTTCGGCTCATTCACCGAGTTCGCCTTCCTGAAGGGCTTCACCCCTGATTCGGTCGGCAACACGCCCATCAAGGGCCTGCCGGACTATCTGTTCGTCGCCTTCCAGTCGACCTTCGCCGGCATCACCACGGCGCTGATCGTCGGCGCCTTCGCCGAACGCATCAAGTTCCGCGCGGTGCTGCTGTTCTCGGCGCTGTGGTTCACCCTCAGCTACATCCCGATGGCACACATCGTCTGGGGTGGCGGTTACCTGGGTGAAATGGGCGCGATCGATTTCGCCGGTGGCACCGTGGTGCACATCAATGCGGGCGTGGCCGGCCTGGTCGGCGCGTGGTTCCTCGGCAAGCGCCTGGGCTATGGCCAGACCGCGCTGAAGCCGCACAACGTGCCGTTCACCTACATCGGCGCGATGCTGCTGTGGGTGGGCTGGTTCGGCTTCAACGCCGGCTCGGCCGCCGCGGCCGACACCGTCGCTTCGCTGGCCTTCCTCAACACCGTGCTGGCCACTGCTGCGGCCGTGCTGGGCTGGACGCTCACCGAAGCGATCACCAAGGGCAAGCCGTCGGCACTGGGCGCAGCGTCGGGTGCGGTGGCCGGCCTGGTCGGCATCACTCCGGCCTGCGGCACCGTGGGCCCGCTGGGCGCCATCGTCATCGGTCTGGTCGCCGGCGTGGTCTGCGTGTGGGGCGTCACCGGCCTGAAGCGCCTGCTGAAGGTGGACGACACCGCCGACGTGTTCGGTGTGCACGGCGTCGGCGGCATCGTCGGTGCCATCCTCACCGGTGTGTTCAGCGCGCAGTCGCTGGGCGGCACCAAGGCCGATCTGGATATCGGCCACCAGGTGTGGGTGCAGGTGGTCAGCGTCGGCCTCACCGTGGTCTGGTCGGCGGTGGTCACCGCGGCCATCCTGCTGCTGGTGAAGGTGGTGGTCGGCCTGCGCGTAACCGAAGAGGCCGAACGTACCGGCCTGGATGTCACCTCGCATGGCGAATCGGCCTACGAGGCCTGATTCAACGGCGGGCGGCCTGCGAAGGTCGCCCGCCATTTGGCACTTGGCATGGTAGGTGCCAAGCTTGCTTGGCACATCCTGCAGCGCCATCCACGCATGGCGTGGATCTACCCCATGGGCATGCATCGTCGCGCGCGATCGCGCACAATCAAACGCATGCACCCGATCCGCACCCCCCTGATGCTCTCGGCCTGCCTGCTGCTGGCCGCCTGTGCTTCCGCGCCGCAGGAAAGCCGCAATCCGCTGGCGACCTGGGTGCCATCGCCAAACCAGAACGCGCGCGATCCGGTCGTCATCGTCATCCACCACACCGAACAGGATTCGGTGCAGCAGAGCCTTCACACGCTGCGCACCTCCAACAGCGGCGGCCGGGTCAGTGCGCATTACCTCATCGGGGCCGATGGCCACCGCTACCAGCTGGTCAGCGATGAACGCCGCGCCTGGCATGCAGGTTCCGGCCGCTGGGGCACCATCACCGATCTCAACTCGGCCTCCATCGGCATCGAGCTGGACAACAACGGCAGCACGCCGTTCACGCCCGCGCAGATCACATCGCTGATCCTGCTGCTGCGTGACCTCACCGAGCGCCTGAACATCCCGCCGCGGCAGGTGATCGGTCACGCCGATCTCGCGCCGACGCGCAAGGCCGACCCCAGCCGCTTCTTCCCCTGGCAGCAGCTGGCCGAGGCCGGCTTCGGCGTGTGGCCGCGTGCCAGCGATGGCCCCGCACCGGACGGTTTCGATGCGTGGAATGCGATGGCCCGCTTCGGTTACCCGCTGGAGGATCGCGAAGCGGCCGTCGCCGCCTTCCATCGCCGCTTCCGCGGCAGTGACGACCTGCCGAAGACGCTGGACGCCGAAGACGCGCGTATCCTGCATTCGCTGCTGCTGCAGACGCCGTAGCCATCTGAGGGTAGCGCCGGGCCATGCCCGGCGAGCGCGCAGCGCGGGATCCGCTTTCCGCCGGGCATGGCCCGGCGCTACCGAAGGTTGCTCCGCCACCATCGGCCCCACTACATTGCGACGATGATCACTGTTACGTCGCCGCGCGCGTTCCTCACCTTCCTGGCCGTTGCCCTGCTCGCCGGCTGCGCCACCACCGGCACCCGTCCGGGCACACCGGCCGCCAAGCCCGCTGCCGCCACCTACGGCAAGGTCGACTGGAAGGCCCTGCCGGCGGTCTCCGATACCGACCTGCAGGCCGGCTTCGTCGCCTGGCGCAGCAGCTGCACCCGCCTGAAGAATGATGCGGTCTGGGCCCAGCCCTGCGCGACCGCGGCCACGGTGTCCGACAAGGACCCGGCGGCGATCCGCCAGTTCCTGCAGCGCGACCTCGACGTGTACGCACTGCGCGCCGGGGGCCACCAGGCCGATGGCCTGATCACCGGCTACTACGAACCCATCTATCCGGGCAGCCTCACCCGCACGGCCACGGCCACGGTGCCGGTGTATGGCACGCCCGACGATCTGATCGTGGTACAGCTGGACAGCCTGTACCCCGAGCTGAAGGGCAAGCGCCTGCGTGGTCGCCTCGACGGCAAGGTGCTCAAGCCCTATGACGACGCCGGCACCATCGCCAGCAAGGGATCCAAAGCGCCTGTGCTGGCCTGGCTGACCGACCCGATGGACCTGCAGCTGCTGCAGATCCAGGGCTCGGGCCGCGTGCGCCTGGCCGATGGCACCCAGGTGCGGCTGGCCTATGCCGAGCAGAACGGCCACCCCTACCGCGCCATCGGCCGCTGGCTGGTGGACCAGGGCGAGCTGAAGAAGGAAGACGTCACCATGGACGCGATCCGCACGTGGGCGAAGGCGCACCCGGCGCGCGTGCCGGAGCTGCTGCGCAGCAACCCCAGCTACGTCTTCTTCGTGCGCAGCGCAGACAGCCCGGAAGGCCCGCGCGGTTCGCTGAACGTGCCGCTGACCGCCGGCTACAGCGTGGCGGTGGACCGCAGCGTGGTGCCGCTGGGCAGCCTGCTGTGGCTGTCCACCACCCGCCCGGATGGCAGCCCGGTGGTGCGCCCGGTGGCCGCGCAGGACACCGGCGGCGCCATTGCCGGCGAAGTGCGCGCCGACCTGTACTGGGGCAGTGGCGATGCCGCCGGCAAGCTGGCCGGTGACATGAAGCAGAACGGCAACCTCTGGATGCTGTGGCCGAAGGGCGCGCCCCTGCCGAACTGAACCGGGAGGGGTCGGATCCCTTTCCGAAGGAAAAGGCTCTGACCCCGAATGGCTGATAATGGCGCCATTCCGAACTCTCCGGCCGCCGCTGCGGCCAGGACCCCTGCAATGAAGAACATCAAGAACAACACCGCCAGGAAGTACTACAAGCACTGGGCCGAATCGGGCCTGGGCAAGGGCAACGTGCTGATGGAAGCCCGCGGCGAGAAGATCGTGCGCCAGGTGGAAATCTACGGCACCAAGCTGGTCTGGGCCGATGAGCACGGCCAGAGCGACGACCGTTTCATGCTGGCCGACCAGCCGGTGTCGTTCCTCGATTTCGACGAGGACGACGAAATCTCCGCGCGCGAATTTGAAAGCGCCTGGAAGAAGGCCAGGGAAGCCACCGGCTACCCGGTGTAAGCACCGCTTTACCCCGCTTTGTAGAGTCGAGCCATGCTCGACTGCTCCATCGCCCTTGTAGAGTCGAGCCATGCTCGACTGCCGTCTGTCAGGAACAGTCGAGCATGGCTCGACTCTACATGGCGGGTGCATGAAATGTTATATGATTACATTTCATCCGCACCCTTCCACCCCCATGAAGACCTCCACGCTAGTGGCCGCCCTCGCGGCCGCTCCGTTCGCCCCTGAAGTTTTCGCACAGTCTGCCGATGCCGCGCTCACCCTCGGCAAGGTGCAGGTGCACCAGCATGGCGAAGGCCAGCTCAGCGCACACCAGGTGCTGACCTCGGTGGACGTGCTCGGCGCGGACCAGATCGAAGACCGCAACGTCTCGCACAGCTGGGAACTGCTGGGGCAGATGCCCGGCATCCAGCTCACCGAAACGCGGCAGGGTGCGGAGTCGGGCAAGGTCAGCTTCCGCGCCTTCAACGGCGAGGGCTACCTCAATGCCATCAAGACCCTCATCGACGGCATCCCCAGCAACGTCAACAGCGGCAACCAGCGCTTCATCGACATGCTGTTCCCGCTGGAAATCAGCTACATCGAAGTGGTGCGCGGGACCAACGACCCGCGCTACGGCCTGCACAACATCGGCGGCAACGTGAACTTCGGTACGCGCCAGGGCGGCAACTACACCGATGCGCGGCTGGCCTACGGCAGCTACAACACCCGCGATGCGCAGCTGGCGGTGGGACGTGAAGCAAACGGCTTCGCACAGAACTACTTCGTCGGCACCCAGGCCAGTGACGGCTACCGCGACCACGACACCTCGAAGAAGTATTCGCTGGGCGGCAAATGGTTCCATGGCTCGCTGGACGACGGCCTGCGCGTGGGCCTGACCGCGCGTGCCTACCACCACGAAGCGGACGAACCCGGCTTCATGACGGCCGACGAACTGCGCACGCACCGCCGTGGCAGCGACCTGCGCAACGGCAACGATGGCGATGACCGCGACATGCGGCAGATCGCCGCGCACGCGGACCTGAAGCTGTCCGATGCGCTGACTTTCGGTACGCGCCTGTACTACAACCGCTATGAAGACGATCGCCGGGTGACCTTCAGCGACCTGCCCACCGGCAACCTGCCGCGCCAGCGCCGCGTGTGGGACGAGCGCCAGACCGGCCTGCTCAGCACGCTCACCTGGCAGGCCAGCCCCGCGCTTACCGTCGAAGGCGGCCTCAACTACGAGCAGCAGGACAACGGCTATGTCCGCGAGCGCTACGCCTACGCCGAACCCACCGACTACCGCCAGGCGCCGGCGCGCGTGCAGAACAGCGACCGTCACCGCTTCGACAACTGGGGCGCCTACGTGCAGGCCATCTACCAGCCCGCCGAGGCGTGGAAGATCGTGCCGGCCTACCGTATCGACCGCTTCAGTGGCAGCACGCACCTGATGAACGGCATCAGCGGCCGCCTGCAGGACTACGGCACCATCGGCCAGCCCAAGCTGAGCGTCATCCACAGCCTGGGCCAGACCACCCACGTCTACGCCAACTGGGGCCGCACCTTCCAGGTGCTCACCGGCTCCACCGCGCCGGCTTATCTCACGCCGGGGCAGGCGCCGATGCAGCCGTCCACCAACACCGGCATGGAGCTGGGCCTGAAGTTCGAGCCGTTCGCCGGCAGCCAGGCACGCCTGGCGGTGTGGCAGCAGGATGCGGAAAACGAGGTGTCCAACATGCCGGCCACCGGCACCACGGTCACCCTGGGCAAGACCCGCCGCCGCGGCGTGGATGCGCAGCTGAGCCTGCAGCTGGGCAATGACTGGACGGTGTGGGCCTCGCACGCCTACCAGGAAGCGAAGATCACCCGCGATGACCGCGATGCCAGCATTTCGCTGCAGGGCAGGGAAGTGGCGGCCACCCCGCGCCACATCAGCAACCTGGGCGTGGACTACCGCGCCAGCGACGCGCTGCGCCTCGGCCTGCAGGCCCGCGCGCAGGGCGACTACTACCTGGAAGAGCGCAACGAAGCCGGCAAGTTCGGCGGCTTCGCCGTGCTCGACCTCAGCGCCGCGTACCAGATCAACCCACGCTGGAGCGTGGACCTGCAGCTGAAGAACGTCACCGGCCGCGAGTACGCCTACGCCTGGTACGACAGCTTCTTCTGGGACAGCGCCCGCCCGATGTTCTCGCCGGCCCCGGGCCGCAGCGTGTTCGTCGGTCTGAACATGAAGCTGTAACCGGCCACGCATCCGGTAGTGGTCGAGCTTGCTCGACCTGCAGGGGGCAGAGCCCTTTCCTCACGGAAAGGGATCCGACCCCGGACAGGCTCATGCCACCGCGTTGTAAGGCTCGATCCGCGCCAGAACCTCCGCCAGCTTCTCCTTCGTCATCGCCGCATCGAAATCCGCCTGCAAACCGATCCAGAACTTGTCGGACACGCCGAAGTAGCGGGACAGCCGCAGTCCGGTATCTGCCGTCACGGCACGCTGGCCGGTAACGATCTCGCCGATCCGGCGCTGCGACACGCCGATTGCCTTGGCCAGGCGGTACTGGGTGATTCCCAGCGGCTCCAGGAACTCATGCAGCAGGATCTCGCCGGGAGCGGGGTAGGGGACGGTTCGCATGCGCGCGGCTCCTTCAGTGGTAATCGACAATTTCGACTTCGGCGGGGCCTTCTCGGGTCCAGACGAAGCACAATCGGAACTGATCATTGACGCGGATCCTGTACTGGCCGCACCGGTTCCCGTGCAACGGCTCCAAGCGATTGGCCGGAGGTATGCGCAGATCCCGCAGATCGGCCGCAACGTTGAGCATCGCCAGCTTGCGCAGGGCAGCGGCTTCGATGTGGCGCCACCTCGGCACGCGTTGGCCATCGAACAGCGCCTGCGTGCGTCTGCAGGCGAACGACTGGATCGGCAGGGTAGTAACGGTTGTCGATAGTATCGTAAGGCGTTATTATCAGCTCAGCAAGCCTGACAGGTCATTCCCCGGCACGACGTCCGGTGACGCATACGACGTGATCTGATGCCCGCCCCCCGTTTTGCACTACATTGGTGCAATGTCCGACCCCGCACCCCCGCCGTCCCTCGATGCCCTCGGCACGCCGCTGGCCTGGGCCGGGGCCGATGGCCGCATCATCGGCTGCAATCCCGCCTTCGCCCGTTGGCTGGGCGTCAGCATCCGCCGCCTGATCGGCCAGCCGCTGGCCGCGCTGGAAGTGCAGGGCGAGGCGCTGGCCCATTTCCTCGCCCGCGACGAGCGCGACAGCCTGCGGCTGAACCGCCTGGCGCTGGCCCTGCCGGGCGAGGGCGCGCGCTTTGCCGAGGGCTGGATGAGCCGCCGCGACGATGGCGGCTGGCTGCTGGAAGCGCATCCGGTCGACGAATTCCCGGGCCTCGACCCGACCCAGGCCCTGCCCAGCGCGCTCAGTGCCGCGCTGAAGGGCTTGGCCCACGAGCTGCGCAATCCGCTGGCCGGCCTGAAGGGCGCGGCGCAGCTGCTGGCCCGCCGCGCCGCCCAGCGCGATGCCAGCGAGCGCGAGCTGATCGAGCTGATCGGTTCGGAAATCGAACGCCTCAATGGCCTGCTCGACCAGCTGCTGTCGCCGGCGCCGGCCGCACCGCATGCGCCGATGAACATCCACGCCTCGCTGGAACGCGTGCTGCGCCTGGCTGAGAGCGAGGCGGGCTGGGCCGTGCGCCTGCAGCGCGACTACGATCCCAGCATTCCCGAATTCGATGGCGATGCCGACCGCCTCACCCAGGCGGTGTGGAACCTGGTGCGCAACGCCATCCAGGCCGGCGCCGGCGGGATCATCCTGCGCACCCGCGTCGAACACGGCGTGCGCATCGCTGAAAAGCTGCACACCCTGGCCCTGCGCCTGGAAATCGCCGACGACGGCCGCGGCGTGCCCGAGGAACTGGCCGAGCACCTGTTCCTGCCGCTGGTCAGTGGCCGCGCCGAAGGCACCGGCCTGGGCCTGGCGCTGGCCCAGCAGGTGGCGCGCGAACACCGCGGCACGCTCACCTACCGCTCGCGCCCGGGCCATACCGTGTTTACCCTGCTGCTGCCGATCGGCAACGGCGCCGTCCCGGCCGAGGAGGCCCCTCGCGATGTCTGATTCCCCTACCGTCGCGCAGCGCATCTGGGTGGTCGACGATGACCGCGCCGTGCGTTTCGTGCTGTGCACCGCGCTGCGCGAGGCCGGCTACCAGGTCGTCGATTTCGACAGCGCCGCACCCGCGTTGAAGGCCTTGAACCAAGGCCCGGCGCCGGCACTGCTGTTCACCGATGTGCGCATGCCCGGCGACGATGGCCTGGTGCTGCTGGACAAGCTGAAGGCTGCGCTGCCGCAGCTGCCGGTGGTGGTGATGTCGGCCTACACCGATGTGGCCAGCACGGCGGGCGCGTTCCGCGGTGGCGCGCACGAATTTCTGTCCAAGCCCTTCGACCTGGACGATGCCGTCGCGCTGGCCCAGCGCGTGCTGCCCGCCGTGGCACCGGCATTGGCCGCGCCGACACCGGTGGCCGAAACGCCCAGTGACCAGCCGCCACAGCTGGTGGGTGACACGCCACCGATGCGCGCGCTGTTCCGCGCCATCGGCCGCCTGGCGCAGGCACCGCTGGCGGTGCTCATCACCGGGGAGACCGGCACCGGCAAGGAGCTGGTGGCCAACGCCCTGCACCGCGAATCGCCGCGTGCGCAGGGCCCGTTCGTCGCGCTCAATACCGCCGCCATCCCCGCCGAACTGCTTGAGAGCGAACTGTTCGGCCACGAGGCCGGTGCGTTCACCGGTGCGCAGCGCCGTCACATCGGCCGGTTCGAGCAGGCCAACGGCGGCACGCTGTTCCTCGATGAAATCGGCGACATGCCGCTGCCGCTGCAGACCCGCCTGCTGCGCGTGCTGGCCCAGGGCGAATTCTTCCGCGTCGGTGGCCGCGAACTGATCCATGTGGATGTGCGCGTGGTCGCTGCCACCCACCAGGACCTGGAAGGGCTGGTCGCGCAGGGGAAATTCCGTGCCGACCTGCTGCATCGCCTCGATGTGGTGCGCCTGCAGCTGCCGCCGCTGCGCGACCGCCGCGAGGACATTGCGCAGCTCGCCACCACCTTCTTGGCCGCTGCCGCGCACAAGCTGGACACGCCGCCGAAGCGGCTCACCGCCGCCGCCCTGCAGGCGCTGCGCGAACACGACTGGCCGGGCAACGTGCGCGAACTGGAAAACGTGTGCTGGCGCATGGCCGCACTCGCTGCCGCCGACACCATCGGCGTGGCCGACGTCGATACCGCGCTGAACCGCAGCCGCAGCCGTCGTGGCAGCAGCACGGGTGCCGATCCGGGCCAGTGGGAAACGCTGCTGTCCGAATGGGCGCGGCGGCAGCTGGCCGAGGGCACCGAAGGCCTGCACGCGCAGGTGCGCGAGCGCGTGGACCACGCCCTGCTGGAAGCCGCGCTGCAGATCACCCATGGCCGCCGCGCCGAAGCCGCTGCACGGCTCGGCCTGGGCCGTAACACGCTGACCCGCAAACTGGGTGCTGGCCGCCGCCGCGGGGGCCATTGAACGCCCCCTGCACGCAGTCCTCGCGCCCGCTTGCCGAACTGTTGATCCGCCATGGACGATGCCGTCCGTAGTGTTCCCTGCAAGGAGTTTCCTGATGCGCCTGTCCTTTGCCATCCTGCCGCTGTCCGCCGCCGTGCTGCTGTCTGCCTGTGGCAGCGCGCCGCAGAAGCCGCAGCCCACGCCGCCGCCGGTGGTCACCACCCCCGTGGCCCAGCTGGCTGAAGCCAACCTGGCGCCGGCCTCGGCCAGCATCGTCAGTGGCCGCCTGGTGCTGAAGACCCAAAGCGGCGGCGTGCACCTGACCGGCCTGGTCGGCGGCCTGCAGCCGATGCAGCAGGCTGGATTCCATATCCACGAACGCGGTGACTGCAGCGCGGTGGATGCCAGCAGCGCCGGCAGCCACTTCAACCCCGCCGGCAGCGTGCATGGTCGTGCCGGCAGCGGCGAGCACCACCTGGGTGACATCGACAACCTGCAGGCTGACGCCCAGGGCCGCGCGAATGTCGATGTGCACCTGAAGGGCGTTACCCTTGGGGGAGGCGCCGCCACCGATATCGTCGGGCGTGCACTGGTCGTGCATGCCAACGCCGATGACTATCGCAGCCAGCCCGCCGGCAATGCCGGCGTCCGCATCGCCTGCGGTGTGATCCGGGTCACCCGCTGATCACCCCGGGCATCATTCCAAGGAGAGTTCCATGCGTCTGATCCATACCTCGCTGTTCGCGGCCATCGCCGCCCTGGGCCTGGCGGCCTGCAACCAGCAGCCGGCAGCAGCCCCGGAAGCACCGGCCACCACCCCGGCCGAAGGCTCGGCCGCACCGGCTGATCCGGCCACGGTACCGGCCACCGACGCGGCGGCGGCTACCGATGCCACGGCCAGTGCTGAACTGGCACCGACCCAGGGCAACGAGACCAAGGGCAGCGTCACCTTCAAGGTCGTCGACGGCAAGGTGCACGTGACCGGCCAGATCACCGGCCTGAAGCCGGGCAGCGAGCACGGCTTCCACATCCACGAGAAGGGCGACTGCAGCGCGCCGGACGGCATGAGCGCCGGCGGCCACTTCAACCCGGGCAAGCAGGACCACGGCAACGTCTCGGCCGATCCGCACCACGGCGGCGACATGCCCAACATCAAGGCCGACGACAAGGGCGTGGCCACCATCGACAGCCCGGTCTCGAGCAACGTCAACATCGGCAAGGGTGATGACTTCGACATCATCGGCCGCGGCCTGATCGTCCACGCCGACGCGGACGACTACAAGACCCAGCCGACCGGCAACGCCGGTGCGCGCCTGGCCTGCGCGGTCATCCAGAAGGCCCCGTAAGGCACGATTGCTTCCTGTGGAGCCGAGCCCATGCTCGGCTGCTCTGCAGGCGGCCTGAGCCGAGCATGGGCTCGGCTCTACAACTACCCGCTCGGGCGTTGTGGATCAGCGCGCCAGCAGCTCGCGCGCGTCCTGCCCGGCCTCGCAATGCACGAACAGCACCGGCACGCCGTGCGCTTCAAGCACCGCGGCCATCTGCCGCTGGCGCATCAGGAACTGTTCGTAGATGCCCTGCAGGCGATCGCAGTCGCCCTTGCTGTGGTTGTAGTACGCACACCAGCCGGCCGGATCGAACAGCGCCATGCGCGCCTCGCCCTGCGTGTAGCGCAGCAGCGGCTCGGGTGCATTTTCCAGCCACTCGTCCTGGCCCGGGGCCATGATCGCGGTCTCGATCAGCGGCCACAGCGCGGCCAGGCCCTGGTTGTCGTACTGCATCGACATCATCGCGGCCAGGTCGTTCACGGTGAAATAGCGCGCGTGCTCGATGCGGGCACCGAAGCTGTTCTGCGCCATCAGTGCCGTATCGGCATGGGCCATGCCGTTGGCCAGCAGCACGTCTTCCAGCGCATCGGCCACGGCCGCGGTGGTAGCCACGTCGCTGCCGGTCAGCAGGAAGGGCACCACGCGCAGGCCACCGCCCACCAGTGTCGCATCGGCCTGGAACGGCAGCGGCACTTCACCATCGGCACCGGCACCGAAGGCCAGCAGGCGCGGGCCCTGGCTGCGGCCCGGGGCACGCATCTGCAGTTCTTCCAGGCGGCGGTGGATCGGCCAGCCCGGGCGCAGGACTTCAGCGGGGTCGAAATGGGCGGCGGCGAACACCAGGTCCAGCTCGGCCACCTGCGGCACCAGCTTGGCCAGGTCACGGCCGACACGGTCGGCCAGTTCACCGGCCTGCTCGGCGCTGAGCACCGCCTGGCGGGGGATTTCGCCGTTGGCCAGTTCCAGGGCCAGCACGCCAAGGGCATTCATCGCGGGGTCGGGTTTGCTCATGGTTCCACGGTTGGCCCATCACAGGGCGGCAGCTACACTTGGGTCCATTATGCCTGCTCCGTCGTGCAGGCCATGTTGCAGACACCCTCATCCATGCCAGGTATCTCCATGCCCAACGCTCGTCCCGTCGCCATCCTCGGTGGCGTCCGCATTCCGTTCTGCCGCCAGAACACCGCGTATTCGGATGTCGGCAACCTCGGCATGTCGGTGCGGACACTGGGTGCACTGGTCGAACGCTTCGGCCTGCACGGCCAGCAGCTCGGCGAAGTGGCGATGGGCGCGGTCATCAAGCATTCCAGCGATTGGAACCTGGGCCGTGAAGCCACGCTGTCCTCCGGCCTGTCGCCGTTGACCCCGGGCATCACCCTGCAGCGCGCCTGCGGCACCTCGCTGGACAGCATCATCACCGTGGCCAACAAGATCGCCTTGGGGCAGATCGAATCGGGCATCGGCGGCGGTTCGGACACCACTTCCGATGTGCCGATCGTGTACGGCAAGAAGCTGCGCGCGCGCCTGCTGGCCGCCAACCGGGCCAAGAGCACCGGCGACAAGATCCGCGCGCTGACCGCCGGTTTCAAGCTCTCCGAACTCAAGCCCGAGTTTCCCGGCGTGGCCGAACCGCGCACCGGCAAGAGCATGGGCGACCACTGCGAGGACATGGCCAAGGAATGGAGCATCTCGCGTGATTCGCAGGACGCATGGGCGGTGTCATCGCACAAGAAGCTGGCCGCTGCTTACGAGCGCGGCTTCTTCAACGACCTGATCGCACCGTTCCGTGGCGTCGAGCGGGACAACATCCTGCGCGCCGATACCTCGCTGGAAAAGCTGGCCACGCTGAAGCCGGCCTTCGACAAGGTCTCGGGCCGCGGCACGCTGACCGCCGCCAATTCCACCCCGCTCACCGATGGTGCCGCCGCGGTGCTGCTGGCCAGCGAGGAATGGGCCCGCGCGCACGGGCACGAACCGCAGGCCTACCTGCGCGATGCCCATGTGTCGGCGGTGGATTTCGTGCACGGTGAAGGCCTGCTGATGGCACCGACCGTGGCCGTGCCGGAGATGCTCAAGCGCAACGGCCTGACCCTGCAGGATTTCGACATCTACGAGATCCACGAAGCCTTCGCCGCGCAGGTGCTGTGCACCCTGCGTGCGTGGGAGAGCGAGGATTACTGCCGCAACCGCCTGGGCCTGGATGCACCGATGGGCCGCATCGACCCGGACAAGGTCAACCTGCTGGGGTCGTCGCTGGCCACCGGCCATCCGTTCGCCGCCACCGGCGCACGCGTGATCGCGACGGCGGCCAAGCAGCTGGCCGAACGCGGCGGTGGCCGCGCGCTGGTGTCGATCTGCACCGCCGGCGGCATGGGCGTGGTGGCGATCGTCGAACGCTGATCGCATCCATCAAACAAAAAATGCCGCCCATCGGGCGGCGTTTTTTTTGGTGGGTGCCAACCGTTGGTCGGCACGCCTCGGCCATGCTCACGGCACCCGCGGGTTGCCGAACTCGTCGCGCACCTCATTGGCGTCATACACCGGCGGCTGCGCGGCGGTGGGCAGGTCTTCCACCGTGCTGCGCGGCACGGCATCGCCCGCATGCACCAGCGCCACGCTGTCCTCGCCACGCTGCAGGCGCAGCGCATTGGCCAGGCACTGCGCGGCCAGTGCGTGTTCGCCACGCTGGGCAAACGCTTCGCCCAGTGCCTCCCAGGCCGGTGCACCGGCACCGGCGGCGATGGCCTCGTGCAGGAACGCATCGGCGGCATCCCACTGCTGCTGGGCGAGGGCGATGCGGCCCTGCGCCAGGCGCAGCGCGGCCGAATCGTCATGCACGTTGCGCCAGCGCGCCAGGTTGGCCTGGCGGGTGGCCAGGCGCTCGGCAGGCACGCGGCCATACAGCGCCACCAGCTCATCGTCCCAGCGATGGTCGAGCGCCTGTTCCAGGGCCAGCAGCGCCGGCTCATCCCAGTCCAGGGCCACCGCACGGGTGGCGTAGGCGGCCACCACGTCCGGGGTCGGTCGCAGCGCCTTCGGCGTGGCTTCCCACTGCGCGGCCAGCGCGTTCACATCGCTCGCTTCCAGCAGGGCCTGCGCAGCGAGGCGGGCTTCCAGTTCGCTGCTGGCGTCGGTCGGCAGCACCTTGCTCTGCCGCAGCGCGCCCAGCTGGCCGTACGCCTCGTGTGCGCGCCCGGCCTGGGCCAGCGCCTCGGTACGCAGCCACAGGCCACGCGGCGGCAGCGGCTGGATCGCCGCCACGTCCAGCACATTGATCGCATCCACCGGCAGGTCGCGCGCCAGCAGCTGTTCGGCGCGCAGCAGCGCATGCAGCGTGGCATCGCGTTCACCCAGGCGCTGCAGCAGTGCCTCGCCCGATGCAGCATCGGCACGCGACTGCGCGCTGCGCACCGCATTGGCCAGCGCCACCGCGCTCACTTCCGGGTCGGCCGCCGCGCCATCCAGCAGCTTTTCCGCACGCTGCCAGTGGCCGTGTTCGTAGGCCTGCAGGCCATCGATCAGGCGCACGCGGCCCTGCTTGCGGCGGTAGCGGCCCCAAGCGCGGAACGGCGCCGCCACCAGGCTCCACAGCAGCCACAGCACCAGCACGCCGATCACCGACAGCAGGGCCACCTTGGGCAGGTTGCTGTGGTAGTCGTAGCCGCCGTAGCGCAGGGTCACTTCGCCGTAGCGGTTCAGATCATCGGTGCCGAGCCATTGCGCAGCCACCACGCCGATGGCCACGGCCAGCAGCAGTACGACCAGGGATTGCAGGGGTTTCATCGGGCGTTACCTCCGGTCGGTCTGGGAGCGCAGTTGTTGCAGGGTGCTGCCTAGCACGCTGCTCTCGGCCTGCAGGGGGGCCTTGCGCAAGGCCTGAAGTTCAGCACGTTGCGCGCGCAGGCCCGGTGAATCCGGCCAGCGCCGCTGCGCCCAGTGGGCCACGCGGTTCAGCGCGGCATCGCGGCCGCTGCGGTCGCCACGCTCGATGGCCGCACGGGCCAGGGTCAGCTCCAGCTGCAGCGCGTCATCGGCGGCGGCACGCTCGGCCTGGGTCAGCGGGCCGTTCAAGCGGGTCGGGGTGATATCCACGAAGGGCGCCAGCGCCGATTGCCACCATGGCTTGGCAGCCGCTTCGGCGGGCGAGGGCGGCAGCTCGGAGGGCAGCCCCTGCAGCGCCTGGGCCACGGCATTCAGTCGATGCAGCGCCTGCACGCGTGGGCCCGTGCCCAGCGCATCCAGCGCGTCGCGTTCCTGCACCAGCGCCTGGCGCAGGTTCAGGCCTTCGTTGTCCGGCAGGTCGGCCAATGCAGTGGCGGCCTGCGCATACAGGCGGCGCGCACCTTCCACATCGTCGGCAAAGGCCAGCCGTTGCGCGGCCTGGGTCAGCAGCAGCTCGGCCTCGTCGCGCTGCACGGCCTGGCGGCCCTGGTTGGCGCTTTCGGTCAGCCGGGTCAGGTTCTCTTCCAGCAGCGCACTGCGCTGGGACAGGCCCAGCATTTCATCGCGCAGCACGCGGTTGGTGGCGGCCGCATCCTGCAATCGCTGGCTGGTCGCGCGCTGGTCGCGGCGCAGGGCCTCGACGGTGGCCTCCAGCCCCTTCAGCTGCACGTCCGTGCTCTGTGCCTGTGCCGCCCGGTCGCGCTGCTGTTGCTGCCAGTAGTGCCAGCCGGCGTAGCCCGCGGCGCCCAGCACCACCACCACCGCAAGCGGCAGCAGCCAGCGTGCAGGACGGCGGGAGGGGGCAGGTGGCGGGGTGTCGTTCATCGGGCTTCCTTGTCGGCGGCGTCGCCGGCGGGGGCCAGCAGGCAGCGTTGGACACAGCATTACCGTTGGCGCTGAACCCGGCAAGCGTGTGCCGGGTGCCTGTTCAGGTCGCTGCCGGGGCAGTGAGCGCGGCGTGTGCGGCCGCCGTCATCTGGGTGACGGTGGGCCCTTCGCTGCGCACCACGCGGGCCAGCCCCAGCGCCTGCGCCTGCTCGGCCAGGCGTTCGCTGGCGGCCAGCACGATGGCCTGTTCACACAGGCGCTGCTGCCAGCCGGGGGACAGCTGCTGCCAGAAGCGCTGCAGGGCCTCTCCGCTGCTGACGGCCAGTAGCCACGGCGTCCCCGAGCGGGCCAATCGCGCCAGTTTTCGCCGCGGTATCACCAGCGGCACCCGCTGGTAGACGTCGGCACGGATGATCCGCGCTCCCGCCGCCTCAAGCTGTGCGGCAATCAGGCCGCGGCCGCCGGGCGCGGTCACCAGACCGATATCCGTGCCGCGCACGTCGGTCAGCACCGGCAGGCCCAGCAGGCCTTCGCTGTCCATCCGCTGCGGCGCATACACGTCGGTGATGCCCTGCGCGTGCAGGGCGCGTGCGGTGCCTTCGCCCACGGTCAGCCACGGGCCACGCTGGGCCGCAGGCAGGTGCTGCAGTCCCGCAGCGGCCGCGACCGCCGCCGGGCTGGTGAACACCACCCGCGTGCAGGACAGCGCCCGGTTCAGCCGCTGTTCGACCGCCGCGCCCTGCAGCCGCTGCAGCCGCCACGGCGACAACGCCACGGTGGCGCCGCCCAGCCTGGCCGCAGCCAGCCTCAGCCCGGCATGCTGTCCCTGCGGCCGCAGCGAGATCAGGGTCCAGCCAGTGGGTATCGTATGGTTGGCCATTGACGTCATTATGCGGGCCCTTCGTTGTCGTGGTTGCTGCTCGATGTCCGCTGATGCCCTGACCTCCTCGCTGGCCTCCCTGCAGGACGTGCTTGACTGCATGCCGGCGGTCCGTGCGATGCAGATCCGCCTGGATGGCTATGCCGACGGTGTGCTGCGCATCACCGCGCCGCTGGTTGCCAACGTCAACGACAAGGGCAACGCCTTCGGTGGCAGCCTGGCCTCGGTGCTCACCCTGTCGGGCTGGGCGCTGGTCAGCCTGCGCCTGCGCCTGGCCGGGCACGACGCCGAGGTCTACGTGGCCGACAGCAACCTGCGCTACCTGGCGCCGGTCTACGAAGACCTGCACGCCCACGCCGAAACCGCCGAAGCCAGCAGCTGGGACACCTTCCTGGCCACCTTCCGCCAGCGCGGCAAGGCCCGCATCAGCATCGTCGCCCGCCAGCCGGGGGCCGATGGCCGTTCGGCCGCCGAGCTGAGCGGTCGCTTCGTTGCCTTCGCCAGAGGGTAGGATGGCAGGCTGACGTCCTGGGGAAACCACCGATGCGCCGCCTGATCCAGTTCCTGATGTGCTCCCTGCTGCTGGTCAGCGCCGTGGCCGGCGCCGCTGCCGACGACCTCACCCGCAAGCAGCGCAAGCTGCTGGAAGAGACCCAGATCGCCTACGGCGCGACCATCCGCTGGGGCAGCATGGACGATGCCATTGCTTACCTGGACCCGGAGCTGCGCAAGGAAAAGCCGCCCACCGAGTTCGAGCTCAACCGTTACGCGCAGCTGCGCGTGTCCTCCTACCGCGAGCGCAGCAGCGCCTCGCTGGACGGTGGCCAGGTCGAGCGCCGGGTGGAAATCGGGGTGATCAACCAGAACACCCAGGCCGAGCGCACCGTAGTGGTGGTCGAGCGCTGGCGCTGGGACCCGGAAGCCAAGCGCTGGTGGCAGGCGGCCGGTCTGCCGGACCTGTGGAAGGGGCAGTGACGGGCCGCCTGCGGCTTGTGCGACAATCGGCGCCCGCTTAATCGACCCGTGACCTGAGTGAATTACGAAGAGTTGCTGGCCTTTGCAGGCCGAAACCCGATGCTGTCCGCGGCCCTGGTCGGCCTGACCGTGGCCCTCATCGTCACCGAAACCCGCCGCCTGTTCCGGGGCTACAAGGGCATCAAGCCGGCCGAGCTGACCCACCTGATGAATGCCGGTGGCGCGGTCGTGGTCGATCTGTCGCCCAGCGCTGACTTTGAAAAGGGCCACATCGCCGGCAGCCGCAGTGCCCAGGCCAGCGCCTTCAGCGCCGAGCACAAGCTGGTGGCCAACGCCAAGCAGAGCCCGGTGGTGCTGGTGTGCCGCAGCGGCAACGCATCGGAAACCGCAGCCAAGACGCTGAAGAAGGCCGGCTTCGAGAAGGTCTTCGTGCTGGAAGGCGGCATTCCCGCCTGGCAGCAGGCCGAGTTGCCTCTGGTCAAGGGCCGCAACTGATTGCAGGGGATGGCGGAACTGGCCTTGTATGGGCCTGCCGCCGCCCCCAACCCTGTAGTTCGACACTCGTTTTCATTGCATTCATTGGAGTTACTGGAAATGTCCGAAGAGACCACCAACGGCGCCGTCGCGCCGGTCGATGCCGCCAACGGCCCCGCGTTCACCGTCGAGAAGATCTACGTCAAGGACGTTTCCTTCGAGTCGCCGAATGCCCCGACCATCTTCAATGACCAGGTGCAGCCGGAACTGCAGCTCAACCTGAACCAGCAGGTGCAGCGCCTGGGCGAGAACGCCTTCGAAGTCGTGCTGGCCGTCACCCTGACCTGCCAGGCCGGTGAGCGCACCGCCTACGTGGCCGAAGTGAAGCAGGCCGGCGTGTTCGGTCTGGTCGGCCTGGACCCGCAGTCGATCGACGTGCTGCTCGGCACCCAGTGCCCGAACATCCTGTTCCCGTACGTGCGCCAGCTGGTCAGCGACCTGATCCAGGCCGGCGGCTTCCCGCCGTTCTTCCTGCAGCCGATCAACTTCGAAGGCCTGTACGCAGAAACCCTGCGCCAGCGCCAGGAGCAGGGCGACGCACCGTCGCTGGCTGACTCCGAGCCGGTCGGCAACGCCTGATCCCCGCTGCGACGTCACGGATGAGCACTACCGCTGACAAGATCGCCGTGCTGGGCGCGGGTTCCTGGGGAACCGCGCTGGCCACCCTGCTTGCCCGGCACGGCCACCCGACCGTGCTGTGGGGGCGCGATGCCGCCGTGGTCGAAGCCATCGACCAGCGCCACGAGAACCCGCGTTACCTGCCGGGCATCCCCCTGCCGGAAAGCCTGCGTGCGACCACCGACATGGCGGCCGCCCTGCAGGATGCCGCCTGGGTGCTGGTGGTGACCCCGTCGCACGCGTTCAACGAAACCGTGCGTGCGCTGGCACCGCTGCGTCCGGCGGGTGCCGGCGTGGCCTGGGCCACCAAGGGTTTTGAACCCGGTTCGGGCCGCTTCCTGCATGAAGTGGCGCGCGAGATCCTGGGTGACGACGTGCCGCTGGCCGTGGTCACCGGGCCGTCGTTCGCCAAGGAAGTGACCTTGGGCCTGCCCACCGCCATCACCGTGCACGGCGACGTGCCGGAGTTCGCGCAGACCGTGGCCGAAGCCATGCATGGCCCGGCGTTCCGCGCCTATACGGGCGATGACATGGTGGGTGCCGAGCTGGGCGGCGCGATGAAGAACGTGCTGGCCGTGGCCACCGGCGTGGCCGATGGCATGCAGCTGGGCCTGAACGCCCGTGCCGGCCTGATCACGCGTGGCCTGAACGAGATGCTGCGGCTTGCCGCCGCCATCGGTGCCAAGCCGGAAACCCTGATGGGTCTGGCCGGCCTGGGCGACCTGGTGCTGACCTGCACCGGCGACCTGTCGCGTAACCGCCGCCTGGGCCTGGCCCTGGGCCGTGGGCAGACGCTGCAGGATGCCGTGCGCGAAATCGGCCAGGTGGTGGAATCGGTGCAGACCGCCGACGAAGTGATGCGACAGGCGCGCCGCCATGGCATCGACCTGCCCATCTCTGATCGCGTGCGTGCCGTGCTGCACGGCGAGCAGACGCCTGCAGAAGGCCTGCGCGCCCTGCTGGCGCGGGAACAGAAACCGGAATATCCGGACACGCTGTTCAAGTGAATCGAAAGACCCCGGCTACGTGCCGGGGTTTTTTTTTGCGAGTGAAACCCGACGGTAGCGCCGGGCCATGCCCGGCGGAACGCCCGCACCGCGTAGACTCTCTCCGTCGCACTCCACACACCCGAGGACAGGGAATGACGTCTCGCCATATCGGCCTCTCATGGATGATCGCGCTGCTGGCCGCGTGTTCGCAGGCCCCGGCACCGCAGGCAGGCGCCGATTCCGCGCCGGCTGCTGCAACGCCCGCTGACGCGCCCGCCACCGCCGCCGTGGTCGAACCCGAACCGAACATCGAAGACGGAGTGAACCCTTCGGTGTGGGACAACGAAGGCGAGCCGGAAGAACAAACCCCCGGCGCGGAACTCACCTGCAAGGACAATCCGCTGGCCACCCACTTCTTCACCCTGGTGGGCGGCAACACCGTGGACGACTGCGGCCGCAAGGACCAGAAGGTGCTGGCCGCCTTCAACACCCTGATGCAGAACACCGCAGCGGCCGAAGCCAGCGACAAGGACATTCCTTCGCTGCGCAAGCGTCTGCTGAGTGGGCCCAGCGCACCGGGTGAGCTGGTGGTGCTGCAGGGCGAGCCGTGGTGGTTCTACACCGCCTGCCAGGCCCACGATTGTCCGGGCACCGCGCTGGCGATGCTGTACTCGCCCGAGCAGTCGAAGATGGTCGGCCGTCTGACCGCGCGCTGCCGGGTGTGGTGGCTGGGCGGGCCGACAGCTGCACAACGTGAGCAGATCGAGCAGCTGCGCCCGCTGGATGATGCTGCGTTGACGGAGGACAGCGCGCTCTGCGAATGAGGCAGCGGTAGCGCCGGGCCGAGCCCGGCGCATTGCCTGCACCGCGCGTCATTCCTCCGGACGCATGCGCGCGGAGGCCTGCCGATTGATGGCCATGCAGGCCATGATCAGACCTTCCATCACCCGGTCGCCGGGGTAATCCTCATCCGGACCGTTCTGGCGGATGCGTTCGCCTGCCAGCAGCATTTCCAGGGCGATGGTCAGGCCGGCGCGTGCGCAATCTACATCGGCCAGGGCGATGCGCCGGCCGATGCGCAGCTCCGGTTCGGGCCACGGCTGGCCGTCGGCGGCGGCACCGCAGCCGATGTCTTTCAGCGCGTTGATGAAGGCGCTGCCCGGGCGGGGCGACGGGGTGTCGTCGTCTTCGCTGTTGGCAGGCGTGTGGGCGGGAAACTTCGGTGTGGTCATGGCGAGAGCTCCGTGCAGACAGTTGGTAGCCGCCACACGAAGGTGGCGGGCGGAGACGTGGCTCGAAAACCGGGCGCTTGTTCAAACCGGCAGGCACAAGGCCTCCACGCTCCGCCCGCCATAGCCGGCAGACGGATTGCCCGCCGGCGCCACAGGGGGTGACGCCGGCGGGCAAGCGTAATCAAACAAGCGCACGGGTTTTCGAAGCCCGGCCACCCGTTGTCGGTGGCACGTCATCTGTACTCGCTTGCTTGCGCTGCGCCCATCAGACAAGTTGCAAACCCGTTCGATGCAAGACGCTTTCGGCATTCTTGCACGCTGTTAAGGCGCGCCAGAGCCAGGCGCCGCAAGGCCCGGCGGCGTGCGGGGAATATGCGACATGCGTCGAAGTTGCCGGACAGGCCACGGACGCCACTGCCGGTCGATGGCGACATGTCTGGCGGTCGCGCGGGGTACGCGCTGGCAGCTGATACGCTTGGGCGCAATGGTCCGTGCGACCAAGGAGTGGATCGGCAATGGAGTTTGATTCGATCAGCCCTGCCATCAGCGGGGTGATGGGCGGAATGCTCGCGACGTCGCTGGTCGCGCTGGTCGCGCAATCTGCCTGGCGGCTACAGAGGTAAATCCCGCCAGCGCCTCGCCCGCGAGCATCGTGCATCCATCTGGACGGCGAATGCACTGTTCTTTGTCGGCCTCTTTTCTGGCGTGGCGCTCTACCCGCTGGGTGGTTTCGCGAATACGGATTGGCGGCCGCTGCTCTGGGGCTTCGGCCTGGCATCCGTGCTTCCCGTGCTTGCGATTGCCGTTGTCTCGCTTCTCTCGGGTCGCAGGCTGAAAGAGGCATTCGTTGCGTTCGCGCTGGGCCAGGGCAGCCCTGTGTGGGTGACCTATCTTCCCTTGGGTGCGGGTGTCGTGGCGTTTGGATTTGCGGTTGCAGATCTGGCGAGTTGATTCATGTTGGCGATGCGCGTCTGCCGTCCACTACTTCCCCCAGCGCAATCCCGGCGGCGCGCCTTTCAGCCAGCAGACCAGCACAAGCACCAGAATCACCGCCCACGTGTACAGCTGGAACGCCACGGGCCGTTGGATCGGGGAGAACAGGAACGGACCTGCCGACAGCAGAACGAGTGCAATGGCATAAACCACCCAGCCCTGCCAGGCGCAGGGCAGGCCCCAGCCCCAGCCGTATCGCTTCCGTGTGAACCAGTATTTCTTGTCGTCCATGCGTGTCTTGTACCACCTTGTGGGTACCGCTCCAACCGTCACCCCCGTTCACCCCCGCAGCAGCGAGAATAGGGCACCGGGCACGCGCCGATGCGTGCCACTCACTGCCTGCAGGATCGCAAAGATGTCCAACACTCCCTTTGGCGAATCGTCATGCGCTGCCGCTGCCAGCGGTTGCGTCGAGGTCCGCGGTGCGCGCGAGCACAACCTGAAGAATGTCGACGTCTCCATTCCGCGCAATGCACTGGTGGTGTTCTCCGGCGTCTCGGGCTCCGGCAAGTCATCGCTGGCCTTCGGCACCGTGTATGCCGAAGCGCAGCGGCGCTACTTCGAGTCCGTCGCACCCTACGCGCGGCGGCTGATCGACCAGGCCGGCGTGCCCGATGTGGATGCGATCGATGGTCTGCCGCCTGCGGTGGCGCTGCAGCAGCAGCGCGGTGTCAGCAACGCGCGGTCATCGGTGGGCAGTGTCACCACGCTGTCCAGCCTGGTGCGCATGATGTATTCGCGGGCCGGCACGTATCCGGCCAAGCAGCCCATGCTGTACGCCGAGGATTTTTCGCCCAATACGCCGCAGGGCGCCTGCAGCACCTGCCATGGCCTAGGCCACGTGTACGAGGTGACCGAGGCGCTGATGGTCCCCGACCCATCGCTGACCATCCGTGAGCGCGCCATCGCGTCCTGGCCGCCGGCATGGCATGGCCAGAATCTGCGCGACATCCTGGTCACGCTGGGCTACGACATCGACGTGCCGTGGAAGACGCTGCCGAAGAAAGCCCGGGACTGGATCCTGTTCACCGAGGAGACGCCGAGCGTGCCGGTCTATGCCGGCTTCACCCCTGCCGAGACCCGTGCCGCACTCAAGCGCAAGCTCGAGCCCAGTTACATGGGCACCTACACCGGCGCGCGACGCTACGTGCTGCACACGTTTGCCAATACGCAGAGTGCGCTGATGCGCAAGCGCGTGTCCCGCTACATGGAAGGCAGGCTGTGCCCGGCCTGCGAGGGCAAGCGCCTCAAGCCCGAAGCACTCTCGGTCACCTTCGCAGGCGTGGATATCGGCGAGTTCATGCGGTTGCCGCTGGATCAGCTGGCAGAGCTGCTGGATCCGATTGCGGCGGGGGATTTCAGCGCGCACAACCCGGGCGCAGGCACCAGCCGCACCGCTACGGGTCGCGATCGCCGCCAACGGGCGGCCGCTGGCCGTGCAAGCCACGCGGCAGCACCGGATGTGCGGCGCACGTCGGCAATGTCCGAAGAAAAGCAGCTTGCGGCACAGCGACTGGCTGCAGGAGTCATGGCACGCGTGCATCAGCTGCGTGGCCTGGGCCTGGGCTATCTGTCTCTGGATCGCGCAACACCGACGCTGTCTGCCGGCGAACTGCAGCGCCTGCGGTTGGCCACGCAGTTGAGTTCGCTGCTGTTCGGCGTGCTGTACGTGCTCGATGAGCCCTCGGCGGGCCTGCACCCTGCCGACAGCAAGGCGCTGTACGACGCACTGGACCGGCTGCGCGACGGCGGCAACTCGGTGTTCGTGGTCGAACACGATCTGGAGCTGATGCGCCGCGCGCAGTGGCTGGTGGATGTGGGCCCGGAGGCGGGCGAGCACGGTGGGCGCGTCCTTTACAGTGGCGAGCCCGACGGCCTGCGCCAGATCGCGGACTCGCGCACGGCCCGCTATCTGTTCGACCAGGTACCTGCACCCGCCAGCCGGCAGCGTAGCGCGGACAGCTGGTTGGAGCTGCAGGACATCCACCGGCACAACCTGAAGGGAGTCGATGCGCAGGTGCCGCTGGGCCTGCTGACTGCGGTGACCGGCATTTCCGGCTCGGGCAAATCCAGCCTGATGGCGCAGGCCTTGCCGGAGCTGATGCTGCTGCACCTGGGCCATGAGCCAGTGGAGGACTCCACCGAGAGCACGCCGACCGATGGCCCCACGGTGATTGAGGCAACGCGCGGCCGGATGGCTGGCGATGTGGATGCCATCCAGCGGGTCGTGCAGGTGGACCAGAAGCCCATCGGCCGCACGCCGCGTTCCAACCTGGCCACCTACACCGGGCTGTTCGACCACGTGCGCAAGCTGTTCGCCGCAACGCCGGCCTCGCGTCGTCGAAAGTTCGACGCAGGGCGCTTCTCCTTCAACGTGACCAAGGGCCGCTGCGAGACCTGCGAAGGCGAGGGCTTCGTCAGCGTCGAGCTGCTGTTCATGCCCAGCGTCTATGCGCCGTGCCCCACCTGCCACGGTGCGCGTTACAACGAGGCCACGCTGAAGGTGCTGTGGAACGAGCGCACCATCGCCGAGGTCCTGCAGATGACGGTGGACGAAGCGCATGCGTTCTTCAGCGAAGAGGATGCCATCGCACGCCCGCTGCACCTGCTGCAGGAGATCGGCCTGGGCTATCTGCGGCTGGGGCAGCCGGCTACCGAGCTTTCAGGCGGTGAGGCACAACGCATCAAGCTGGCCACCGAGCTGCAGCGCAGCCAGCGTGGGCGCAGCCTGTACGTGCTGGATGAACCCACCACGGGCCTGCACGCATCCGATGCGGACCGGCTGATGGTGCAGCTGCAGCGCCTGGTGGAGGCGGGAAACACGGTGGTGATGATCGAGCATGACATGCGCGCGGTCGCGCAGGCGGACTGGGTGATCGACGTCGGGCCGGGGGCAGGCGGGGCGGGCGGCACCATCGTGGCAAAGGGAACGCCGCACCAGGTCGCGCGTGCGAAGGGCAGCAGGACGGCGCCGTTCCTGGCGCAGGAGCTGACGAGGCGCGCTTGAGTTGAGTTCTGCATGACCGAGCGTGGCCTGCCGGGCAACCGGGTATGGCCATCGGCCAGCAGCACATAACCAGTCGGCATTTCTGCATTGGGGCGTGAGCGGGGTTAATGAATGTGCAATGTCTGACGCGCCCATTGCGGCGCGCAGGCAGCGCTTCCCCCACTACCCGTACGCCCCACGATGACGACTGCTCGTTCCTCACTGCGCCCGCGATTGCTGGCGTTGGCGGTGTTGCTTGCCACCGCGTCCCCCGCACTGCATGCCCAGTCCACCACCGGCGCCATCGCCGGCCTCGCGCCTCCTTCGGCGCAGCGCATCTTCGTCCGCAGCGACACCGGCCTCACCCGTGAAGTGACGGTGGACGCGCGTGGCCGCTACACCATCGGCCAGCTGCCGCTGGGCCGTTATTCCGTGGAAGCACGCGATGCCGACGGCAAGGTGCTGCAGACCCGTGAGGGCGTTGCGCTGACCGTGGGTACCAGCACCGAGGTCTCGTTTGGTGAGGTCACGCGCCTGGATGGCGTGCAGGTCAGTGCTGATCGCGCGGCGGCTGCGATCGATGTCAGCAGCGTGGATTCGCGCACGGTGATCACCGCCGAGCAGCTGCAGCGCCTGCCGCTGGGCCGCTCGGCCGAGGCCATCGCCCAGCTTGCACCGGGCGTGGTCGGCAACGGTGGCAACGGCAGCTATGCCGGCCCGACCGGCGCGCAGCTGGTCAGCTTCGGCGGTTCGTCGGCGGCCGAGAACGCGTACTACATCAACGGCTTCAACAGCACCGATCCACTGCGTGGCCTGGGTGGCCTGACGCTGCCCTATGGCAGCATCGACCAGCAGGAAATCTACACCGGCGGCTACAGCGCCAAGTACGGTCGTTCCGATGGCGGCGTCATCAATGCCGTCGGCAAGCGTGGCACGAACGACTGGCACTTCGGCGGGCAGTTCACCTGGGAACCGGCCTCCACCCGCTCCGACAAGGACGACGTGCGCTACCCGGGCGACGGTGCGCTGTATTCGCCGGAGAGCAAGGACCGCGAGTGGGTGACCACGCAGAGCATCTACGCCGGCGGCCCGCTGATCGAAGACACGCTGTTCTTCTTCGGCTCCTACGAACTGGAGCGCCGCGAAGGCACCGACGTCAAGAACGTCGAGGCGACCAACGCCTACTCGAAGTATGAGTACAACCGTCCGCGCTGGTACGCCAAGCTGGACTGGAACATCACCGACAACCACCTGCTGGAGCTGACCGGCGCGTCCAGCCGCAACGTGTTCCGCGGTGACATCTTCGCCTACGACTACGACACGCTGACCCGTGGCGCGCAGCGCGGCAAGGAAGACACCACCAAGACCGGCGGCGACCTGTGGACGGCCAAGTATACCGGCTACCTGACCGACCGCCTCACCGTGAGTGCGCAGTACGGTGAGATGAAGACCGATGACTACATCGGCAATCCCGCCTACGACGGCAGCCTGACCTACATCAACAGCGCCAACCTGCAGAACCCGGCGCTCAACGGCGGCACGCCGATCACCAACGCGCAGACCACCTCGCTGCTGGTCGATCCCGCGCGCGGCAACCGCAGCAACAACCTGCGCCTGGATGCGAACTATGTCCTGGGCGACCACAGCATCACCGTGGGCATCGACAACCAGAACGCACGCGCGCTCAACCGTGGCTCGGTGGCATCGGCCGATGGCTACTACTGGATCTACGGCCAGTCGAACCCGAACGTGCCGATCAACACCGGCCTGGGCGTGCCGGCCACCGGCGGCATCCGCAATGGCCAGGACGGTTACTACGTGCGCCAGTACATCTACAGTGCATTGGCCTCGGTGCGCGCCTCGCAGCGTGCGCAGTACATCGAAGACAACTGGCAGGTGACCGACCGCCTGCTGTTGAACCTGGGCCTGCGCCTGGACCAGTTCACCAACTACAACCGCGATGGCGACGCCTACATCAAGCAGACCAGCGGGCAGTGGGCGCCGCGCTTGGGCTTCAGCTGGGATGTCGGCGGTGACGGCCGCTTCAAGGTGTTCGGCAACGTGGGCCGCTACTACCTGGCGCTGCCGCTGAACCCGGCGTTCAATGCCGCCGGTGCAACGCTGGCGACGTCTACCTACTACACGTACGGCGGCATCGACAGCAACGGCTACCCGACCGACCTCACCCAGTTCTCCGACGCGGTGTCGTCCAACAACAACTACGGTCTGCTGCCGGACGCGAAGACGGTTGCCACCTCCGGCATCAAACCGTCGTTCCAGGATGAATTCATCCTCGGCTTCACCAAGGCACTGGGCCAGGACTGGGTGTACGGCGCGAAGGCGACGTACCGCGTGCTGCGCAGCGGCGTGGATGACTACTGCGATATCGATGCGGTGCTCGGCAAGGCCAGCAGCCTTGGCTACAACGTGACCAAGGACAGCAATCCGGTCAGCTGCTGGCTGATCAACCCCGGCCGCGCGAACACCTTCAATCTGGTCGACACCGGCGGCAACTATGTGAGCGTGCCGCTGACCAATGCCGAGATGGGCTTCCCGAAGTTCAAGCGCAACTACTACGCGGTGAACCTGTCGCTGGAACATCCGTTCGACGGGCGCTGGTACGGCCGTGCGGACTACACCTGGTCGCGCAGCTACGGCACCACCGAAGGCCAGCTGCTGTCGGGCATCGGCCAGACCGCGGTTTCGACCACGCAGGCCTGGGATTACGCCCAGCTGATGGAGCACACCAACGGACCGCAGAGCAACGACCACACGCACCAGTTCAAGCTGCACGGCTACTACCAGCTGACGCCGGAATGGCTGGTCTCGGCCAACGTGCGGGTGATCTCGGGCACGCCGTTCAGCGCACTGGGTTCGTATGGCCCGGACTTCGAAGATCCCTCCGGCTATGGCATCGCCTACCACTTCTACAACGGCCAGCCGGCGCCTCCGGGCAGCCAGGGGCGGCTGCCGTGGCTGAGGCAGCTGGACCTGGGTGTGTCCTACCGCCCGGCCGCGGCCGAGGGTCGACTGGGCTTCAACCTGGATGTGTTCAACGTGTTCAACAGCCAGGTGGCGCTGTGGAAATCGCCGTACTCCGAGCTGGACCCGGGCCAGCCTGACCCGCTGTACGGCGCGGCGACCGTGCGCCAGGCACCGCGCTCGCTGCGGGTGAGCGTAAGTTACGACTACTGAGGGAGGGGCTCGGCGCTACCGTGGTCGGAAGCCCCGTGTAGAGCCGAGCCCATGCTCGGCTGCGATCAGCCGGATGCAAAGCCGCCGGGCGTGGCCCGGCGCTGCCGCCATCACCGCCCGGCCAGTTCCTCGCGTACGATCTGCGCGCCTGCACTCAGCGCACGCAGCTTGCCGCGCGCCACTTCACGCGACAGCGGCGCCATCCCGCAGTTCGTGCATGGGTAGAGCTTGTCGGCGTCGACGAACTGCAGCGCCCTGCGCAGGGTGTTGGCCACGTCTTCCGGCGTTTCCACTGTGCTGGAGGCCACGTCGATGGCGCCGACCATCACCTTCTTGCCGCGCACCAGCTCGATCAGGTCGATCGGCACGTGCGAGTTGTGGCACTCCAGCGAGATCAGGTCGATGCTGGATTTCTGCAGCTTCGGGAACGACTCCTCGTACTGGCGCCATTCCGAGCCCAGCGTCTGCTTCCAGTCGGTGTTGGCCTTGATGCCGTAGCCGTAGCAGATGTGCACGGCCGTCTCGCACTTCAGCCCTTCAATCGCGCGCTCCAGGGTGGCCACGCCCCAGTCGTTCACTTCGTCGAAGAACACGTTGAAGGCCGGTTCGTCGAACTGGATGATGTCCACGCCGGCCGCTTCCAGTTCCTTCGCTTCCTCGTTGAGGATCTTCGCGAATTCCCAGGCCAGCTTCTCGCGGCTCTTGTAGTGCGCGTCATACAGCGTGTCGATCATGGTCATCGGGCCGGGCAGGGCCCACTTGATCGGCTGCGCGGTCTGCCGGCGCAGGAATTTCGCATCCTCGACGAACACCGGTTTCGGGCGACTGACTGCGCCGACCACGGTCGGCACGCTGGCGTCGTAGCGGTTGCGGATGCGCACGGTTTCGCGCATGTCGAAGTCGACGCCGTCGAGGTGTTCGATGAAGGTGGTGACGAAGTGCTGCCGCGTCTGTTCGCCGTCGCTGACGATGTCGATGCCGGCGTGCTGCTGTTCCTGCAGGGACAGGCGCAGCGCGTCCTGCTTGCCTTCGGTCAGTGCCTCATCCTGCAGTTTCCAGGGCGACCAGAGCTTTTCGGGCTCGGCCAGCCAGGTGGGCTTGGGCAGGCTGCCGGCGGTGGAGGTGGGCAGTAGTTTCTTCATCGTGTTCGGGGTCGTTGTCCTGCGGGAGGGAGAAGCGGTGAATCAGCGGGCAGCCCACTGCTCGAGCACGGCGCCATAGGGCTTGATGAAGTGCTCTTCGGTGAACCTGCCCTGCTTGACCGCCAGCTGGCTGCGTTCTTCGCGGTCGTAGACGATGCGGGTGGACGAGTAGTCCTGGTGCTTCAGGCTGGGCTGGTAGACCTTGCCGGCCACCGAATTGGCGTTGTAGATCTCCGGGCGGTAGATCTTCTGGAACGCTTCCATGGTGCTGATGGTGGCGATCAGTTCCAGGTTCGAGTAATCGCCCAGCAGGTCGCCCTGGAAGTAGAACGCCAGCGGCGCGACGCTGCCCGGCGGCATGAAGTAGCGCACCTGCAGGCCCATCTTGTCGAAGTACTGGTCGGTGGGCGAGAACTCGCCCTGGCGGTACTCCACGCCGAGGATGGGATGATGGTTCTCGGTGCGGTGGTAGGTCTTGCTGCTGGACACGCTGATGCAGATGACCGGTGCCTTGCTGAAGTTGGCGCGGTAGGCATCCGACTCCAGGAAGTGCTTGAACAGCTTGCCGTGCAGATCGCCGAAGCCCTCGGGGATGCCGAACGTCGCCTTGCCTTCGTTGCTGGCCGGCAGCACGACGCTGAAATCGTAGTCGCGCACGTAGGAGGAGAAGTTGTTGCCGACGATGCCTTCGGTACGCGCCCCGGTGTGCGTGTCGACGATGGTCGGGCGAAGTACTTCAATCAGCGGGAAGGGATCGCTGCCGTCATCGCCATCGATGTGCATCTCCACCGAGATGATGTCCAGCTCGACCGCGTAGCGATCGGCGCTGGGGTTGTCCCAGTGCGCCAGATCGTTGAAGCGGTTGTTGATCATGCCGATCGTGTTGCGCAGGTTTTCCTGGCGCGAGGCGCCGCGCGCCAGGTTGGCGAAGTTGGTGGTGATGCGCGTGCCGTCGGCCGGCTGGTAATCCTCGTTGAACGGGATGCGCGTGATCTGGAAGGTGAAATTGTCGGCAGTCATGGCGGTGTTCCGGTTACTCAGAGGGCGTCGGCGGTTTCGACGGGCACGGGCGCTGGGCGGTGGGACAGCGCCAGCAGGGGCAGGGCCCGCTGCACGGCCAGGCGTGCGCGCTGCAGCAGGGCCTCGTCATGCACGCGGCCGTCGGCGAAATCCTTGTCAGTGGCGTAGACGCCCAGTGGCAGAGTGCGTGCCTGGAAGAAGCTGAAAAGCGGCCGCAGCTGGTGGTCGATCATCAGCGCGTGGCGCTTGCTGCCGCCGGTGGCGGCCAGCAGGGTGGGGGTGTCGACCAGCGCGTCCTGGTGGATGAAATCGAAGAAGTGCTTGAACAGGCCGGTGTACGAACCGCGGTAGACCGGGGTGGCGACCACCAGCACGTCGGCCTGCTCGACCGTGGTCAGCGCCTGTTCGGCGCCCGCAGGCAGCTGCGAGCGCCACAGGGCACCGGCCAGCTGCGGGGCCAGCTCGCCGAGTTCGACCAGGTGCGGTTCGCTCGGCAGGTGCTCGCCGATCAGGTCCAGCAGGTGCTCGCACAGGGTGGCCGCCCGCGAGGGGCGCTGCAGGCCGCCGGAGACGGCGACGATACGGAGGGGGCGGTGGGGAGAAAGCATGACCCGATCCTAGTCAGGCATTCCCATGACGTAAAATGGTTTTACTTCACACATCCATGAGTGGGATTCATCGACATGCTGGAAAGAATCCACCTGAGCATCGTGCAGCAGGTCGAACTGCAGGGTTCACTGACCGCAGCCGCCGGCGTGCTCAATCTGACCCAGTCGGCGCTGAGCCACAGCATGAAGAAGCTGGAACAGCAGCTGGGCACCGACGTCTGGCTGCGCGAGGGCCGCAGCCTGCGCCTGACCCAGGCCGGCCAGTACCTGCTGGCAGTGGCCAACCGGGTGCTGCCGCAGCTGGACCTGGCCGAGGAGCGGCTGGGCCAGTTCGCCCAAGGCGAGCGCGGCTCGCTGCGTATCGGCATGGAGTGCCACCCCTGCTACCAGTGGCTGCTGAAGATCGTCTCGCCCTACCTGGCCTCGTGGCCGGACGTAGATGTGGACGTGAAGCAGAAATTCCAGTTCGGTGGCATCGGTGCGCTGTTCGGCTACGAGATTGACCTGCTGGTGACGCCCGACCCGCTGCTGAAGCCGGGCCTGACGTTCGTGCCCGTGTTCGACTACGAGCAGGTGCTGGTGGTGGCCAAGAACCACCCGCTGGCCAAGGTGGAGTACGTGAAGCCGCGCCAGCTGACTCAGGAAGTGCTGATCAGCTACCCAGTGCCCTTCGAGCGCCTGGACATCTATAACCAGTTCCTGCTGCCAGCCGGGGTCACCCCGCGCCGCCACAAAGCCATCGAGACCACCGACATCATGATGCAGATGGTGGCCAGCGGCCGCGGCGTGGCCGCCATGCCGCGCTGGCTGGTGGAGGAGTACGCGGCCCGTATGGACGTGGTGCCGGTGCGGCTGGGGGCCAAGGGCATTCCCAAGCAGATCTATCTGGGTGCGCGCGAGGCCGACACCGCCATCGATTACCTGCAGGCCTTCGTTGAACTGGCGCGGGGCAGCTCGACCGCCGGCGCGCCGCGCGGGGCCAAGTGATGCCTGCAGGAACCGTGCAGGGCGCACGCGCCTTTATTGATGCCTGTTCGCTGGAAGTCAGTGCGAAAGCCATGCCCGCGCTGCGCGCCGAGGCAGGCCGCATCGCCACGGGGACCACGATCTCGATCCCCTACCTCGCCAGCGAAGACGACGAGGCCCGGCTGGCCGCGGCACGCACCGTGCGCGAACTGGGGCTGCAGCCGATGCCGCACCTGTCCGCGCGGCGGATCGGTTCGCGGGCGGCGCTGGAGCAGTTCATCACCCGCGCGGCGGGCGAGGCCGGTGTCGAGCAGTGCCTGCTGATCGCCGGTGACCTGGCCACGCCCGCCGGTCCGTTTGCAGACAGTACGGCGATCATCGAGACGGGCCTGCTGGAAGATGCGGGCATCAAGGTGGTTGCCGTGGGCGGGCACCCCGAAGGCCATCCGGTAATGGACGCTGCCGGGCGCTGGCAGGCACTGGAACGCAAATGCCAGGCCATCGAAGCGCGCGGCATGGCGCCGAAGATCATCACTCAGTTCGCCTTCGATGCCGACATCGTGCTGGCCTGGCTGGATGCGCTGCGTGCGCGCGGCATCGACCACCCGGTGCTGGTGGGCGTGCCCGGGCCGGCCAGCGTCACCCGGCTGCTGCGCTATGCGGCGATGTGCGGCGTGGGTGCCAGCGTCTCGATGCTGGCGCGCTACGGGATCTCGATCGGCCGGCTGCTGGGCACCGCCGGGCCCGATGTGTTCGTGGATCGCCTGGTGGGTGGACTGACCGAGGCACACGGTCAGGTAAGCCCGCACCTGTTCCCGTTCGGTGGCATTGCGCCGTCACTGGACTGGGTGGCGCAGTATCGGCGGTGCGCCGGTTCGCAGCAGCGCTGAGACCGCGCAGGATTCATCGAGGTTACGCAGTTGAAGCGCTATAAGTGAAGGCGAATCCGCCTGCTCGTGGGCGGACGTTTTCATTGCAAGGAACACAGCGCAGATGAGCATCACCCTTCCCGAAACCATCGCCGTGGTCACCGGTGCGGCAGGCGGCATCGGCCGCGAAATCGTCAAGGCCCTGCACGCGGCCGGCGCAACGGTCATCGCCACCGACCTGCGCGACAGCGCGGAGATCGAAGGCGCGGCGGCCTACCTCAAGCACGACGTCACCAGCGAAGCGGATTGGCGCGCGGTCGAAGCGCTGCTGCACGAGCGCTACGGGCGCCTGGACGTGCTGGTCAACAATGCCGGCTATTCCATCGTCGAACGCTTCGAGGACACCACCCTCAGCCTGTTCCACAAGGTCAACGCCATCAACGTCGATTCGGCCATCATCGGCACCCAGGTGCTGCTGGAGCTGCTGAAGCTGGGCGGCAAAGCACACGCCACCGGCGCATCGGTCATCAACATTTCCAGCGTGGGTGGCCTGCGCGGTGCGGCCTTCAACGCGGCGTACTGCACCAGCAAGGCGGCCATCCGCATGCTGAGCAAGTGCATGGGCGCCGAATTCGCTGCGCTGGGTTACAACATCCGGGTGAACTCGGTGCACCCCGGTGGCATCGATACGCCGATGCTGGGCGCGATCATGGACCGCTATGTGGAACTGGGGGGCGTGGAATCGCGCGAAGCGGCCATCCAGGCACAGAACAAGGCGCACCCGATCGGCCGCCTCGGCAAGCCGGAAGAAATCGGGGGGGGCGTGGTGTTCCTTGCGTCGTCGGCGGCCAGCTTCATGACCTGCGATGAGCTGGTGATCGACGGCGGCTTCAGTCAGGTCTGAATCAGCCAAGCCTGGACGTGCGTGCCATGGCGGACTGCGGTTCGCCATGGCAACGCTGCAACGCGGATCGGGCGGGCCTTACTTGCTTGCTGAGCGCGAACCCTTCTCGTCGCTGTGTTCGGCACGGCTCTGCGCGAACGCGGGGAAGGTCTTCTCCAGCGAATCCTTGTCCGGCAGCACGTAGAACACGCCGCCCTTCTGGAACGTGGACTGGACGACCTGCTCGTAGAAATTGGCGCTGACGTTGATGCAGCCGTGGGTGACGCGGTTGTCATCCGGGGTCGGCGTTGCCAGTCGTTCGGCGCGCTTTTCCTTCGGCGTACCTGGCGGCAGCGGGTGCATCGAGACTGCCGAATCGTAGTCCACCCACAACACGCGGCCGGCGTCGTCGGACGGGCCGTAGCCACCAATGAAGCGGCCGGCGGGGGTCGTGCGGTCGTGGCCGGGAATCGCGCTCAGCGCGACCTTGGCAACGTTCGGTGCGGAATGATCGCCCTTTGCCGAACCAAACAGCGCCGGTGCCGCGCCACGCAGCTTGCCGTCACTGCCGAAGATCAGCACCTGTGCGGCGGCCTTGTCCATGATCGCGAACGGATAGCCTTCGCTGTCCTTGCTTGCGACCACCCAGCCTGCGAGTTCGATCACCGTCTCGGACACTTCCTGTCCTTCCGGCAGTTCATCGACGGCAGCGGTGGGTTGCGTAGCGGCATCCTTGGCGCCCTTGGCGCTGGCCACGCCGGTACCGGCCAGTGCCAGCGCAACGGTCAGCGCGACGCAGGCGGTGCGGATTGCGGGGGATGAGTGCGTACGAATGGCACGGTTCCTCGAATGAATACGGTGACTCAAGGGAACCAGTGGCCGGGGGAGACCACTGGTTCCCGGTTCAGCTTAGCCGCGCGGAGTACGCCGGGGGGCCGATTCGAGCTGCTGGACGCGACCTTCGATCTGGTCGAGACGCTGGTTGGCCTGCTGTGCGGACTGGTTGGCGGACTCGGCGCTCTGCGCCGCGCCCTGGACCTTCACGTCAAGCGCGTCGAGACGCGTGTTGACCTTCGCGAAGTCTTCTTTGTAGCTGGCGCACGCGCCGAGGCTGAGGGCAAGAATTGCCACGCCGAGGGGACGAGCGATCTTCAGGTGCTGCGTGGAAAGGGTCATTGCATTCCCTCCTTCGTCTGGGGAGTCTGGAATATAGCGGGCTTTTTGTTAGTTCCATGAATGCCTTTTCAGCTGCAGTTCGCGGACGTGCAGACACTGTGAAGAGTGCGCAGTCATGTTCGATTTCCCGCGAATTCAGCTGTCTGAGCCGGGCATGCGCTAGCTGCTGCCACCCCTGAATGAGCGCAGTGTTCGTTGTGCGGTGTCAGTTAAACGCGCGGGCGCATCGCGCCGTGCGCGCAGAAAAGCGATTGCGCATTTGTGGCGAGCGGAGGCCGCTGGTAGCCTGATCCACTGCTCAGGGTGTTGCGGCATCAACTCACGATGCGTCGTGCAAAGACGATGCCGGGCGCGTCGGGGCAGCGCTTCGAACGTATCGCAAGCACGCAATCCAGGCCCATAGCTGCATGAACAGTGCCGGTCCGTGCAGGATGCACCGGCGCTGCCAGCATGGCGAATACCAAGGCAGGGAGCACGACAGCAGCGGCCGTGCGGATGCCTCTGCGCCGCAGAGCGCGAAGGACGAAGTAGAGCGCAAGCGCAAAGCCGGTAACCGCAGGGGAAATCCGCGGGCAGTGGCTGCCCTGCCAGGTGCTCCTGCACGGGCTCGATGGCGCCCGTTTTTCCAGCACAGCCTTTCGTATTCCTGCCCACGCCCTTGGCGGAAAGGCCTGCACGCCACGTTTGCTATCATGCGCGCCGATGGCCACCCGCCAGATGCCGATCGTGCGCCCGCGCGCGTTCCTTCCTCGAAAGAGGACGCATCTGCGGCCAATCGCAGCGAAACCTTGCCCGGCCAGGCGCCGCCAGCCGGGCCCCCGTAAAGATCGAACAAGGAAAGCCGGCCGCATGCCTGCGGCCGTAATACATGAATTCACCTGCAACTTCGCGTCCCGGGTTGATCCCGGTGCTGGCCCTTCTGCTGGTCGGCCTCAACCTGCGCCCGGTGCTGGCCGTGGTCAGCCTGCTCACCGATTCCATCCGTGCCAGCAATGGCATGAGCTTCGAACAGATCGGCTGGCTCACCAGCCTGCCGATGATGGCCATGGGCCTGATCGCCATGGCCGGCGGCCTGGTCTATCGCATGGGCTATCGGCGCGGCGTGGCCATCGGCCTCGCGCTCACCGCGGCGTCGGCGCTGGCCAAGCTGGCCTCGCACGAGCCGCTGTGGCTGATGGGCTCCAGCGTTGCCGCCGGCCTGGGCATCGGCATCGTGCAGTCGCTCATTCCCGGCTACATCAAGACCCGCTTCCCGCACCGCGTCGACCTGCTGATGGGCCTGTACGTGAGCATGATCATGGGCGGCGCGGCACTGGCCGCCGCCAGCGCGTCGGCCCTGCTGCACTGGCTGGACTGGCAGGGCACGATGGCGTTCTGGGCGGTGCTGGCCATCGCCGGCATCGCGCTGTGGCTGCCCAACAGCGGCCATGCCGATGCGCCTTCCACCGGCACCTCCGCCAAGGCAGCCACGCCCTCCGCATTCCGGCCCTGGCAGCATGGCCGCACCTGGTTGCTGGTCGCACTGTTCTGCGTGTCCAGCAGCTGCTACACGCTGTGCTTGGCTTGGATCGCGCCGTACATGATGGAAGCCGGCGTGCGCGCCAACGAGGCCGGCTTCATGCTGGCGGCACTGAGCCTGTCCGAAGTGGCCGGTGGCTTCCTCGTCTCCTGGCTGGCCCCGCGCTTCCGTGACCGCCGCGTGCTGCTGGCGCTGTTCCTGGCAGCCACCGCACTGACCTACGTGCTGATCGGCGTGGCACCGATGTATGCCCCGTGGCTGATGATGTGTCTGCTCGGCCTGTCGATCGGCGGTCTGTTCCCGATGACCCTGATCCTGGTGATGGACCACTGCAGCCAGCCGGCCAAGGCGGGCATCCTGGTGTCCTTCGTGCAGGGCGTGGGTTATCTGGTCGGCGGCATCCTGCCGTTCGTGGCCGGTTCGATCCGCGACACCGTGGGCGACCTCAGCGTCGCGTGGGTGGCGATGGCCTGCGTGACCGCTGCCGCACTGGTGCTGGCAGCGCGGGCAACGCCGGCCAGCGCTGAACGCTTTGACGCGCGTTGATGGATGCGGCTGCAGGCGTCGGTAGTCACCGGTGCCTGCAGTGCCTGCCTCGGCCTGCCTGGCCCAGGCGCGTCCTCAGTCCTCGAACGTCACGGTCCCCATGATCAATCGAATGCCCGCCTCCGCAGCCTTGCGATTGGCGTCCACGGTCCAGATGGACGCATAGCAGTCCCACCCTGAACTGCATTGCTTGACGGCCAGCAGCTGCAGGCGCCGGGCATACGGTTCGTCGTCTTCGAAAATGTGGTGCTGGAACTGCGCGACATGGGCAAGCGTTTGCTCAGTCGGTCGGTGAAGCGAACCCTGCGCCTGAAGATTCAAGGGTGCACCTTTCTTCTGCGTTTTCGTCGCAGCCTACGGAGGCGCTCTGCCTCGTATCTGCAGTTCTGACGGTGGGCAACCCAAACAGCAAGAGCTGTCAAGGTGACGCAATAGATGATAACGATGTCCGCAAAGAGACTCATTTGCTGAAAAGTAGTCCAAGACTCGAAGAGGCCCATCGCGGCATCCTGATCAAGTGGTGGCGCTCAAGTGGAAAAGGCCTCGATTTCAGCCGTCTCCGCAACATCATCAGCTCAAGCCTAGCTCTTGATCGGGCGGGAATGTGCGCCTCGAATGATGTGTTTGCGGTGCAACCGGTGGGCTTCTGCGGGCTCTATGGATGCAATGTGCGGGGAGCGTAGCTGCATTGCTGGCATCCTCAATTAGACGTCATGGATCGAGCTTGACCCGTATGAGGGCGTCACTTCTCGGGTAGCTCTGGTGACTCGGCCAGTCGATCAGCGATGGCGTGTGCACGGCGCGTTACCGTCATGCCTCGTCAGTCAGCCCGCCAAGTCAGGCAAGCTGGGGACTGGTGAGCAGCGACTCTGATCCAGGCTCGCATTTGTCCCCATAGTTTGTGCAGGTGATTGCTCCCATAGTTTGTGCAATCAGCAGGAACTATGGGGACGTGGCTGCCAGGCAGTCACCAGAGTTCCCTGAACAGCAACTTCATTCATGTACTGGTCAGTTCAATATTCAGGGTCGATTTCATCAGCAAACGGATAATTCACACCTGTCGACCGCCTCTTCTCTCCCTCTCTCCCGGGGGGCGGCCGGCGAAATCAAAAATAATTAAAGGTGTGTCCCGATGAACAAGAATTCGCTGCTCGCCCTGGGTCTGCTGGCTGCACTGCCGTTCGCTGCATCGGCTGCCGATGGCCTGTCGTACAACTACGTTGAAGGCGGTTACGTGAACACCGATGCCAAGGGCGGCGACGCCGATGGCTGGGGCGTCAAGGGCTCGGTTGCCGTGCACCCGAACTTCTCGGTCTTCGCTGATTACAGCAAGCAGGAAACCGACACCTTCAAGAACGACGTTGACCAGTGGCGCATCGGCGCCGGCTACAACTACGGCATCGCACCGAACACCGACCTGGTGGCTCGTGTTGCGTACCAGAAGTTCGACCTGGAGCATGGCCTGGACTTCAACGGCTACTCCACCGAAGTGGGCCTGCGCACCGCGTTCAACCCGTACCTGGAAGGCTACGCGCTGGCCGGCTACGAGGACTACAGCAAGAAGCACGGCATCAACCCGGACGGCGAGTTCTACGGCCGCGTCGGCGCCACCGCCAAGTTCACCCCGAACTGGGGCCTGAGCGGCGAAGTGAAGCTGGCCAAGGCCGGCGACCGCGAGTGGTTCGTAGGCCCGCGCTTCACCTGGTAATAAGCAGTACTGCAGTAGAAAAGCGTTACAGGCGTGTGCTCTCTCTCTCTCTCCCGCACGCCACCCGAAGCCCGGCCTCGCGCCGGGCTTCTTTTTTCTGAGTAGAGCCACGCCGCGCGTCGCGCTACGGTGAACCCTGCGAAAGATCAATCCACCGCCGTGCCATAACTCTCGGCGAGGATGGCCTTGTACTCGGCAAGTGATGGCAGGCCCATCGCCCTGCGTCGCGCGTCCAGCCCGGGCATGTCTTCGACAGGGCGAAGCCGCATCACGCCGTCGTCGCCCTTTACGAACTGGCTGCCGTAGCGCAGCGGCTTGCCCTGCGCCACCAGCACGCGGTCGGTGAGCAGGGCTACGTCCGCACGGTCAGCCTCATCTGCCTTGGCGGCGCGCTCGATCAATGGCAGCACCTTGGCCTGGAAATCAGGGTCCTGGTCAGCATGTTGCACCAGCAGCCAGGCCGCCTTGGCGCCATCGCGACCCACCTTCGAACGCGTCGGCCAGCCCTTTTCAGCGATCACGGCCTTCAGCCACTCCGCATTGGCGCTGGCCACGGGAAGGGTGCTCTTGAAGGCCTCGCTGCCGCCGGCCGCGATGGCCGCATGCTGCGCGGCCTGGTCACGGGACTCACGGTCGAGGAGTTCCTGGCGCAGCGCAGCGTCGATCAGCCCGGCACGCTGTTGCTGCATTGCTTCCGCACGGGCCAACATCTGTGGCCACGCCGGTTCGGCGCGCAGGGCATTCAGGCCTGGACGATCCTTGTGCAGCAGGTCCTCCAGCGGAAGGCGGTCCTGGGCCAGCAGCGCGAGGACGTAGGCCATCGCTGCGGCGTGGTCACCGGCGGCAGCGGTGCATTCGACCAGCAACAACTCGCCGCCGTCCGGGAAGCGCTCGTTGCTGCGATACATCGCGCCGAGAGTATCGGCACAGCCTTTGAAGTTGTCGTCCTGATAGCGCTGCAGTGCCTCGAAGAACGAACCGGCCCCGGCCGCATGAGCGCTGCCGGCCACAGCCAGCAGCGCAAGCAGTGCCGGTGCCAGGCGGAGTGCGTGGATGGATGCCATCGGGTCTTCCTCCATGAAGGGCGTTGCATGGGCAAGGCCATGCTGCCGGTTCCTGCAGTGTGCCAGTGTTGGCTGCTCTGGACGAAGTGCGACGCCTTGCGTGGCTCTACTGCAGCTGTGCTTCCAGCTCGGCCAGCCGGTCCAGTCGCCGCTGCCGGCGGCGGCCAGCCCATGCGCCAGCCAGCGCTGCCACCACGACGACCGCAGCGTTCAACCACAGGTTCAGTGCCCAGGTCCGGGCCGGCAGCGCCCCGGGCGCGTCGGGTCCCGCCTGCATTGCGGTAAGCGCCATCCACACCAGCCCGCCCCAGACGGCCAGGGACAGCCAGATGTTGACCCGCCAGATCTGCATCGAGATGCGCGCGCGCTGGCGCTCGAACGCCAGCAGTGCGGCCGGAGCCAGGCCGCGGCTACGCCACTGTCGCCGCCGTTGCACGAAGATCCAGCCGGCCACGGCCAGCACGAGAGCGATCAGGCCCCACAGCAGCCCATGCGCGATCAGCTTGCGCGGATCGAGCAGGGCGCGGACGCAGTTGGCCACGGCCACCACGGTGATCATCAGTTCAACGGCCGAGCGCAGGCGGATCCAGCGACTGCGACGCTCCGCCTCGCGCTGCAGTGCGGCTACATTCACCGCAGGCAGGCCGGGCTGCTGCTGCCACAGGTCCTGCAGATCGCTCCACTCCGGGTTGTCGGTTGCCGGTGTCATCGGGTGCCTCCCATCCGCTCACGTAGTTGCCGGCGTGCGCGGCTCAGGCGCTGGGCAACGGTATTCTCTTCAAGGGCCAGTGCCTGGCCGATCTCGCGCTGCGAAAAGCCCTCCAGGGCAAGAAGCACTACCTGGCGCAGGCCCAATGGCAGCTGTTGTACCGCCCGCAGCAGGGTGTCCTGCTGCTGGGCGCGCGCGGCCTGCTGCTGAGGGTCCGCATCGGGATCGGGCAGGTGGTCGTCCAGCGCGCTGCCGCGATGGCGCTGCTCACTGGCCAGTGCATCCATCGCACGGTTGTGTGCCACCCGCGCGATGAAGGCGCGCAGCGTGCCTTCTTCGCCGCGCCAGCGTGGCAGCGCCTGCCACAGGGCGATGCTGATCTCCTGCAGCAGATCGTCGCGACGCGCCGGTTCGCGCGCATAGCCGCCGGCCATGCGTGCGAGCAGGGGCCAGTGCGCCTGCAGCACCTCTGCGATGTCGATGGACTGCATACTGCCCACCCGCGCTCCTCAGCCGATGCCGTCCGCGAAAGCGTCGCGGTAGATCCAATAGGATACGTAGCCGAGAAGCAGCAGGGGCAGCAGCAGCCACGGCTGGTACGGCAGCGCCAGCAGCAGCACCGCATTGAGCAGCAGGTAGGCACCGAGCGGACGCCAGCCTTCGCGCAGCAGCCGCAGGTTGTCGCGCAGGGCAGCCCGTACAGGCATGCCATCCAGCAGCGCACGCGGCAGGGTTGTCAGCAGCAGCGTGCCCAGCGGCAGACCGCTGGCCAGCACCAGGGCGATCTGCAGGCGGGTGACCGTGGTGGCCAACACCGCGCTGTCACCCAGGGCGAAGGCACCCGCAGCCGCGGGCCCGGCCAGTACGCCGGCCATCGCCACCTGGCCGGCGAAGACCACTGCCGAGAGCAGCGCCAGTACCGCGACCGTCGCGGGACGTGCACGCAGTCGGCGGCCTGCCTGCAGCGGCGCGAAGCGCCCACCGCGGACGAACTGATCCAGCATCAGCAGGGCCCACATCGACACCAGTGGCACCACCAGCTTGGACAGCACCACGCCGGCGGCCGGCACGCCCAGCTGCAGCACGAGTTCCACCAGCATCGGCAGCAGCGCCAGCACGAACAGGCGCAGCGGTGCGCGCCGTAGCATGCCTGCACTGAGCATCAGCCAGTGCAGCAGGCGTCGGGAGGACCATGGCTGGCTTGCTGGGGCGATGGCGGTGGCGATATCCGTGGCGTGCATCGGGTCTCCAGACGGGGTGTGTTAGGTCTGAAGACGGGGCCAGCAGAAAAAACCTGACATCGCTTCTGCTGGAATCGCCTGCAGGTCGCCACCGGCGACGCGCTTGGGTAGAGCCACGCCACGCGTGGATGCTCTTCTCAGCCACGCATGGCGTGGCTCTACCGGAGCTGGGTTCGGCTAGAATCGCCGGCACTTCGCCCCGCGCGACGCGCCCGCCCCACGCCAGCAGGATGTACCGTGAATTCCCAGCCCGCACCGATCACCGCCCTCAACCACACGCTCGACAACGAGCCGCAGCAGATCACCGCGCCGTTGACCCACTCGGCCGCGTTCCTGGTGCTGAAGGTGAAGGACGATGCCGATTCCATCGCCAAAGTGCGCGAGGTGCTGGGCAGCACCGATGACCTGATCAAGAACACCGCCATCCGCGATATCGAGCGCACCTTCACCTGCAACGTGGCCATCGGCCACCGCGTGTGGGAGGCGGTGGTGGGCAGCACGCCGCCGCGCGAGCTGAAGCCGTTCCGCGAGATCAAGGGTGCGACCCACACGGCCGTGTCCACCCCGGGTGACCTGCTGTACCACGTGCGCGCGCGCACCATGGACCTGATCGTCGCCTTCGAGCGCAACCTGCTGATGGCCTTCGGCAATGCCGTGGAGACAGTGGATGAGGTAGCCGGCTTCCGCTACTTCGATGGCCGTGACCTGCTGGACTTCGTCGATGGCACCGCCAATCCGGAAGGGCTGTCGCTGCCGGAAGCCACGATCGTCGGCGATGAAGACCCCGAGCACGCCGGTGGCAGCTACGTGGTGGTGCAGAAGTACCTGCACAACCTGGACGCCTGGCGCACGCAGAAGACCGAGGCGCAGGAAGCGATCATCGGCCGCACCAAGCACGACAACATCGAGCTGGACGATGCCCCGGCTGACGCGCAGAAGTCGCACAAGACGCTGTGCACCATCGAGCATGCCGACGGCGAGCATGAGATCCTGCGTGACAACATGCCCTTCGCCAACCCGGGCCGCGGCGAATACGGCACTTACTTCATCGGCTACACGCGCCGCCTGTGGGTGATCGAGCAGATGCTCGAGCGCATGTTCATCGGCAACCCCGCGCCGCTGCACGACCGCATCCTGGATTTCTCGACCGCCACCACCGGCGTCACCTTCTTCGCGCCCTCGCGCAGGGTGCTGGCCGACCTGGGCGAATAACCACGCGTCATGCGTGGATGAGCGCTCCATCGCTGCGGGAGCGCCAACCAAGGTTGGCGGCTACCGCTGCTCGCGGGTGGCAGCGCTCCACGCACGCAGGCCGAACACCGCCAGGCCCAGGAAGAACACGTACAGCGCCGCGGTCACGTGCAGTGACTTGAACAGGTACGTGCCCACGTAGACCACGTCCACCGCGATCCACACCCACCAGCACGCCACGTGACGGCGCGCCTGCCACCACTGCCCGACCAGGCTCAGCGCGGTCAGCATCGCATCCAGCCACGGCAGTGCCGCATCGGTGAAGCTGTGCATGGCCGTGCCCAGGGCGATGCCACCGCACAGGCCGATGGCCAGGTCGCGCAGCGCCTTGCCGCGCGCCAGCGGCACGATGCGGATGCTGCCTTCGTCAGCGACATGCTGGCGCCAGTTGATCCAGCCATAAACCAGGAACCCACCGAAGGCGACCTGCAGCAGCGTGTCCGAATACAGCTTGGCCTCGGCGAACACCATGCCGTACAGCGCCACCGACAGCAGGCCCACCGGCCAGGCCGCCAGCCGGCGCCGGGCCATCAGCCAGACGCCGAGCACGCTGCACAGCGCGGCGGTCCACTCGAGCAGGACGCCGCTCACAGCGCGAACGTCACCGACAGGCGCGCCTGTCGCGGTGCACCGGGGAACAGGTAGTAATCGCCGCCGCTGCTGCCGGTATCGCGCCAGTAGAAGCGGTTGAACACGTTGTCCACCGACAGGTTCCAGGTCACCGCACGCTCGTGCATGCGATGCTGGAAGCGCAGGCCCGCATCGAACACCGAGTAGTCCGGCGCACGCACGCTGCCATCGGCGCGGGCCACGTTGGAAGAGGCATAACGCCAGCCACCGGTCAGATCCAGGCCCTGTACGAAGGGCAGCGCATAGGCCAGGTGCACGCTGGCACGCACCTTGGGCACGTTCACCAGCTGGTGGCCCTCATAGGCCGGCGTACCGGCATCGCGTGCACGGGCCTGCAGCACGCTGGCGCTGGCGACGATCTGCAGCGCATCGGTCAGCTGGCCGTTGGCGGTCAGTTCCAGGCCGCTGTGGGTCTGCGTGCCCTGCTGCACGAACGTGTAGCCTGCATCGCTGTCGTCCGGCTGGGCGAACTGGTACGGCTGGGAAATGCGGAACAGCGCCGCGCCCAGGGTCAGCGTCTGCACCGGCACGTACTTCACTCCCACTTCCAGCTGGCGCGACTGCACCGACGGCAGGAACTCATCGGCATTGGAGGTCCAGAACGGCGCCTCCTGGCCCAGCGAGATGCCGCGCACGTAGCTGCCGTAGACGTTGAGCTGGTCATTGGCCTTCCACACCAGTGCGGTCTGCGGCAGGAAGCGCGACAGGCGGCTCTGCCGCTGCAGGGCGCCGCGCTTGTCATAGGCACGTTCGTCCAGACGCACGAAACGGCCGCCGGCCAGCCACTGCCAGTCATCGCCGAAGCGGATGCGGTCCAGCGCGAAGACGGCGGTCTGGCGGCTGTCCAGGCGACGCGCGGACGGGCCCGGCTGCAGCGGCGAGGGCTCGTACACCGGTACCTGTGCATCGTGGATGTTGGCGCTGCCCACGTATTCGTTGACGCTGGGGCGGCGGTCGACGGTGCGGCGGAAATAGTCGGCGCCGACGGTCAGCTCGTGGCCGACGCTGCCGGTATCGAAGCGGCCACGCAGTTCGGCACGCGCCTGCTGGTTGCGGCGGGTGTCATCCGGGCTGCGGTAGTCGTAGATGTCGTAGTCGCCATTGGGCGCGAAGTAGTTGCCCGGCGTGCTGCCATCGGCGCACTGCGCTGTGTAGTAGCAGCCGTAGGCGAAGGCCACGTTGTCATCGATGACCGAGCGGCTGTAGCCCACCGACACGCGCGACTGCCAGCGCTCATTGAAATCGTAGGTGTGCAGGGCGGTGACGTTGGTGCTTGCGATATCCACCGGGCGCTGCCACGGCTGGTAGCCAAGCAGGTGCTTGCGGTCGACGCCGCGCGGCAGCTCGCTGGCGCCCAGCAGCTGGTAGCCGGACGCCGAGCGCTGCGTGCTGGTCTGGTAGTTGGCATCCACTTCCAGCTTGCCGCGTTCGCCAATGAACCAGTCAGCGGCCAGCGAGTAGAAATTGCGGTTGCCGTCGGCGTGCTCGACGTAGGAATTGCTGGCGTCCCACGCCGCATTGAGGCGCACGCCGAATCGCGGCGTGATCCAGTGGCCTACATCGGCCGCGACATAGCGCGAGCCTTCCGAATCGGTGCCCAGGGTGACGGTGCGCACTTCGGCCGGGCGCTTGCCCACGTAGTTGATGATGCCGCCCGGCGCCATCACGCCGGCAGCGAGGCCGGCTTCACCCTTGAGGATCTGCACTTCCTGCACGTTTTCCAGGGCCAGGCGCTGTTCGCCGGCGATGGCCAGGCCGTTGAAGCGGTAGCCGGTGGCCGCGTCCAGGGCGAAGCCGCGGATGGCGATGTTCTGGTAGTAGCCGACCGGCGCGTAGGCATCGCCCAGCGAGGCATCGTTGCTGGCCAGCTCGGACAGCGAACGCACCTGGCGACGGTCGAGGTAATCGCGGTCAAGCACGTTCACCGAGGCCGGCGTGTCCTTCCAGCTGCCGCCGCCGAAGGCATTGGCGCGCGAGGTATCGGCTGCGGGTTTGCCGGCCTGCACGCGCACGGCGGCCAGCTCGGTCGGCGATTGTTCGGCGCCAGAGGCGTCCACGTCGGGGGATGCCTCGGCAGCGCTGGCATGCAGCGGCAGGGCGGCGCAGAGGGCAAGGGCGAGCAGGGTGGGGCGCAGGCAGCGGTTCATTCGGTTCGTCTTCTGACAGCAAGGGAGACGAAGCGACGGCGCACGGACGCACCTGCCCGGAACGGGGGTGCGACTGCTGCTCAAAGCTCCCTACGCCGGTGCAAACCGGATCAGGTTCCAAGGGACTCTCTCAGCCTGGCAATCCAGGCACCCCCGCTTCAGATCACCATTTCACTACAAACGGTACGGATTTGCGAGCGTTGGGGTCAGAGCCCTTTGCTGCGCAAAGGGCTCTGA
>NZ_QETL01000008.1:0-63235 GCF_003105135.1 Stenotrophomonas sp. SPM
GTGAGCGGCATGGATGGCGCGACCGAGGCTACATGGACGTATTCACGCCGTCCCCTGCCACCGGACCCACCCCGCCAACTCACGGATAGCCGGCTTCTGACGTTGACGTTGCCTCTGCGGGTGCAGGGCTGCAAGCCCTGCAACAAAACCCTCCTTGACCGTAGCCCGTCCGCCCCCGGAGAATTACCGGATTAATTCTCATTTGCTGTTACGCAGGATGCGGGCGGCAGCCTCGACGGCCTCTCTCCCCGATGTTCAAGAACGTCCTGTTCCAACTGCACTGGCTGCTGGGCATCACGGCCGGCACCATTCTGGCCATCATGGGCCTCAGCGGCGCCACGTTGTCTTTCGAGGACGAGCTGCTGCGTGCCGCCAACCCTGGCTTCGCCGCCATCGCCGAACACTACGACGACGGTCAGCAGCCTCTCGCGCTGAGCGAACTGGTGCCGCTGCTGCAGGCCGGCAGCGAGCGCCCGCTGCAACGCCTGCGCGTGGACGCCACCGGCCAGCGCCCCTCGGTGGCGCGCTTTGCTGGCGGCAAGGACCACTGGGTCTACTTCAACCCCTACAACGGCGAACGCTTCAGCCACCTGCGGGGCCAGGCGTTATTCGATTTCGTCGAAGACCTGCACCGGCACCTCGCGGCCGGTGAACGCGGCAAGGTCGTGGTCGGCAGCTGCGCCATCGCCCTGCTGTTCTTCGCCCTGTCCGGCCTGTATCTGCGCTGGCCCCGCCGCTGGTGGCACTGGCGCAGCTGGCTGGCAGTGGAATGGAAGCGCAGCGGCCGCGGGTTCCTGTGGAGCCTGCACTCGGTGATCGGCACCTGGGTGCTGCTGATCTACCTGATGAGTGCGCTGACCGGCCTCTGGTGGTCGTTCGACTGGTACCGCAGTGCAGCCAATTCGGTGCTGGGCGTAACCCCGCCGGCCAAGCACAAGGTCGCGCCCGACGCCGTGCTCGACCTGCAGCATGTCGAGGACACGCTGTATGCGCAGCCCGGCGTGCGCAGCGGTTACATCGACCTGCGCCTGCCGGAAAAGCCGGGCCAGGTACTGAACGTGCGGGTGATGTCTGGCGACCCGGCCCTGCGCGGCGGCCACCACGACCGCGCGCATGACCTGCTGCAGCTGGACCCGGCCAGCGGCGCGCTGCTGGATGCGCGCCCCTACGAGCGCCAGGGCACCGGCGGCAAGCTGGCCACCAGCGTGTTCGCGCTGCATTCGGGCAGCTACTTCGGCCTGACCGGCCGCGTGGTGGTGATGCTCAGCAGCCTGGCGATGTGCCTGTTCTTCATCACCGGCTGGATGCTGTATCTGGACCGCCGGCGCAGCCAGCGCGCGGCACGTGCGCTGCGGCAGACCCTGCCTGCGGCGCAGGAAAGCGGCGGCGAAGGCACGCCTTGGCGGGTGATCCACGCCAGCCAGAGCGGCCTGGCCGAACAGCTGGCCTGGCGCGCGGCGGCACAGCTGCAGGCCGCCGGCCACCCGGTGCAGGTGCTGCCACTGGCGCGGGTAACGGCTGCGCTGCTGCAGGACAGCCCGCAGGTCCTGTTCGTGCTCAGCACCTTTGGCGATGGCGAGCCGCCGGACAACGCCCGTCGTGCCGCACGCCAGCTGCTCGCCCAGCGCATGGATCTTTCGAACCTGCGCCACGGCCTACTGGCGCTGGGCGATCGGCAGTATCCGCATTACTGCGCGTTCGGCGCCGCGGTCGACACGTGGCTGGCCGGCAACGGTGCGCAGCCGCTGTTCCCGCGCATCGACGTCGACGCCGCCTCGGTGGTGGCACTGCGCCAGTGGCAACGCGAGCTGGGTGCGCTGACCGGCATCGTCACCGATGACAGCGTGCTGCCGCCGGCCACGCAGATGCATGACTGGCAGCTGCTCGCACGCGAAGAACTGAACCCGGGCAGCCTGGGTGGCGCGATCTGGAAGATCCGCCTGGCGCCGCCGGCCGGCACGACCTGGCAGGCCGGCGACATCCTGCACATCGCACCGCGCAACAGCGCGCAGCACGCCGCGGCGGTGCTGCAGGCGTACGGGCTGGACCCGCTGCAGCCGCTGCTACTCGACGGCACCACCCGCACGCTGCTGGAACTGGCAGGCGAACGCGTGCTGCCCGACGAAGGGGCCGCGCTGCCGGTACAGGACGCCGCGCTGTGGCTGGCCGGGCTGCCGGAGCTGCCAGGGCGCGAATACTCCATCGCCTCCTGCGCCGCCGATGGTGCCGTGGAACTGGTGGTGCGCCTGGTGCACGACGCCGCAGGCCGCGCGGGCCGGGGCTCAGGCTGGCTGTCGCTGCATGCGCCGCTGGGCAGCCGCATCGCCGCGCGCGTGCACCGCAACCCGGGCTTCCACCGCCAGGCCGGCGCACCGATGGTGCTGGTCGGCAACGGCACCGGCATCGCCGGCCTGCGCAGTTTGCTGCGCGAAGCCGCGCAGCACGACCAGCATGGCCATTGGCTGCTGTTTGGCGAACGCCAACGTGCGCACGACCAGTTGTTCGCCGAGGAGATCGCGCAATGGCAGGCCGAGGGCCATCTGGCCCGCGTGGAGCTGGCCTTCTCGCGTGATGCCGACGGCGGTGGCTACGTGCAGCACCGCCTGCAGGCCGCTGCGGCGGAACTGCAGGCGTGGCTGGAGCGCGGCGCGGTCATCCACGTGTGTGGCTCGCTGCAGGGCATGGCCGAGGGTGTTGACCAGGTCCTGCGTGCTGCACTGGGCGATGACGAAGTGGAGACGCTGCTGGAGAACGGGCGCTACCGCCGCGACGTGTATTGAGTTCGCTCGCCGGGCATGGTCCGGCGAAGGCGATCAAGCCATCACGCGGCAACGCGCGGGCGCCGCTCCGGCTGCAGGCGGAACGCCGACACCGCTTCGGCCAGCGCCTGCACCTGGGCCTGCATGTGCGCAGTGGATGCACCGGCTTCCTCCACCAGGCTGGCATTGCGCTGCGTGCTCGATTCCATCTGCACGATGGTCTGGTTCACCTGCGCGATGCCGGCGTGCTGGTCCTGCGATGCACTGCGGATGGCGGTGAGCAGTTCCGCCAGCTGCTGCACGCTGCCAACGATCTCGCCCATGGTGGTGCCGGCCTGTTCGGCCTGCACATTGCCCTGGCCGACGCGGGTGACCGAATCCTCGATCAGCCCCTTGATCTGCTTGGCCGCCTCCGCGCTGCGCTGGGCCAGCAGGCGCACTTCGGACGCCACCACGGCGAAGCTGCGGCCCTGCTCGCCGGCACGCGCGGCTTCCACGGCAGCGTTCAGCGCCAGGATGTTGGTCTGGAAGGCGATGCCGTCGATCAGCTGGGTAATGTCGCCGATGCGGCGCGAGGCTTCGCTGATGCCATGCATGGTAGCCACCACCTGGCCCACGGCCTGGCCGCCACGCGCGGCCACCGCCGCCGCGCCCTGCACCAGCGCATCGGCACGGCCGGCGGCATCGGCGTTGCGGCCGACGGTGTCGGTCAGTTCGTGCATCGACGCGGCGGTCTCTTCGAGGTTGGCCGCCTGCTGTTCGGTACGCTGCGAGAGATCATGGTGGCCGGCGACGATCTCACCCACGCCCACATCCAGCCGCGACGTGGCCTGCTGGATGCGGGTGACGATGCGGCCGAGCTGGCCGACGGTGGCATTGGCATCGTCGCGCATGCGCGCGAACACGCCCTGCAGGTCGCCTTCCATGCGCACGCTCAGGTCACCGCGGGCCAGTGCCGCCAGCAGCGCCTGCAGATCGCCCAGATTGGTTTCGAACGTGGCCAGCAGATGGTTGATGCTGGTGGACAGCGTACGCACGAAGCCCTGCTTGCCTTCCAGCGCGATGCGACCCTGCAGTTCACCGTGTGCGGCCGCATCGACCAGCGCGGCCACTTCGGTTTCCAGCAGGGTTTCCAGCGCGCGGCTGCGCCATTCCACCGCCACGCCGAGGAAGTGGCTCTCATCGACGATCGCGTTGGCGATCAGCTGGTAGCGGACGCCGAGGTGATTGATCTCGCGCTCCTCGCGGCGGCGCACGCCGGCCAGGCTGGTCATGGCCGGGTGCAGGCGCACCGCATCGCTGCCAACCAGTGCGTCGGCCGGCATGCCCAGCAGCTGCAGCAGGGCGGGATTGGCGTAGGCCACCTGCCCTTCCGCATCGATCACCATCAGCCCGGTCTGTGCGCTGTCCAGCGCCTGGCGCACGCGGGTGTTGCCACGGGCCACCGCGCGTTCTTCCTCGATGCGCGCACGCAGGCGCTGCTGCATGTCGATCAGGCGCTGCGCCAGCTGGCCGATTTCATCGTTGGCGTTGTGCACGCGCAGGGTGGTGTCGAGGCGATCATCGGCGATGTCACTGGCGAAGCGCAGGGTGTCCTGGATCGGACGGCGTACCGCGCGCAGCACCAGCACCAGGCTGGTGATCAGCACACCGGCCACCAGCACGAGCGTGGCGGCGAACAGCACGCTCATGGTGCGTGCACCGGCCTGCTGGCGTGTCTGTGCCTGGGCCAGCGCCTGCACCTGGGCCTTCTGGAAGGCGGCCAGTGCAGGCGCCACGCCGGCGGCCGTATCCAGCAGCGACTGCGCTTCCACATCCAGGCCGACGCGGGCGGCGGTGTAGCCCAGCAGCGCGGCCTGGTAGGCATCCATGTCGGTGCGCAGGCTTTCCTGCGCCTCGATCGGCAACCCTGCCAGGGCCAGATCGAAGGGCAGCTTCTCTTCGCTGGCGCGGTCGGCATGGGTGGAGTCGCCATCGAGCAGCAGCAACGCCTCCTGCCGGCGCATCTTCTGCACATGCAGTTCCAGCACCGGACGCTGCAGCGCGGTCACGTTCGCCTGCAGCGTGTCGGCGGCCTGCTGCAGCTGCGCGGCCAGGCCCGCGTCGCCGCGACCCATCTCATCCACGCGCTCGAACAGCGCGGCGATGCCCTGCGAGAAGCCGTCAACCGCTTCGGCCAGGGACTGCAGCGTCTTGCGCCGGCCGGCATCCATCGGCATCGCGCGCAACGCCTGCAGATCCTGCTTCAGCTCCTGCTGGGTGGCCAGCAGCTGGCTGCGGTCGGCATCATCGAAACTGCGCGCATACTGTGTCTGCAGGCGCCGTGCTTCGGCCACGCGGGTGGCCAGCGCCGCCGCCAGATCGCTGCCGTGCTGGTAGCTGGCCTGGGTGCGGGCCGCCTGTGCGCTGGCGTGGCCGGTCCAGGCGTAGACGCCGGCGATGGCGACCAGGCCCAGGCCGCAGACCCACAAGGTGGCCTTCAGCTTGTCGGCCACGCTGAGCCGGTGCGGCTGCAGCCAGCGCAACAGGCCGGGAAACGCCGAGCGCAGCCCATCGAAGTGGGTGCGCAGGGACCGAAGGCGAACAACCGCGGTCGACATGACAGACTCCAGGCAAAAGGACGCACCTGTATCGACCTGGATCAGCGGGACTTTAGAATTGTTTTCGAGAACTGCCCCCCGGGGGCGCACTTACGGTCTTTGTACCGGCCGCAGGCGACGGGGCGATGACATCGGCGCCCTGCCCTTGACCTCAACCCCGGTTGCGGTTGCACAGTAGGTGTCCCTGCCCCGCCTGGTGCCGTCATGACCACGCTCGATATCCCCCGTTACCTGCAGCGCCTGCAGCTGCCGGCCGCGCCGCCGGCCACCCTGGCCGGGCTGACCCTGCTGCAGCAGCGCCACAACGCCCATGTGCCGTTCGAGACCCTCACCTGCCTGCTGCGCGATGCGGTGCCGATCGACCTGGACAGCGTGCAGCGCAAGCTGCTGGACGCGCAGCGCGGGGGCTACTGCTTCGAGCTCAATGGCGCCTTCCTCGTGCTGCTGCAGGCGCTGGGCTTCGATGCCCATGCACTGAGCGCGCGCGTGCTGCTGTCAGCCGCCGAAGGCGAACTGACCCCACGTACCCACCTGTTGATCCGGGTGCGGCTGGACGGCGAGGACTGGCTGGTGGATACCGGCTTCGGCAGCCTGACCCCGACCGTGCCGCTGCGCCTGCGGGAAACAGCCGCACAGGACACGCCGCATGAACGCTACCGGCTACAGTGCCTGGATGATGGCGATTACCTGCTGGCGGCCAGCAGCGGTGACGACTGGCGGTCGCTGTACCGGTTCGACCTGACGTCGCCGGCGGCGGCCGACAATGAGGTGGGCAACTGGTATGTGTGCACGCACCCGCACTCGAGTTTCCCCGGGGAACTGCGTGCTTCACTGACCTGGCCGGAGGGGCGGCGCACGCTGGGCAGTGGCAACTACACCGAATACCGCCCGGACCAGGCGCCGGAGAAGCGGGCGTTGCGCGATGTGGCGGATGTGCGGCAGGTGCTGCAGGAGGGCTTTGGCGTGCGGCTGCCGGACGATGCGCGGCTGGACCCGGCCATTGCCGGGTGGCTGCAGCGGTGGCAGGCGACAGCCGGGTAGAGTCGAGCAAGCTCGACTCTACGGGCCAACAGCAGCCGAGCGTGGGCTCGGCTCTACAGATGGGCGTCAGGCTGTTGTCGGGGCCTGCACGGCGATGCGGTTGCCTTCACTGTCGGCGATCTCCGCCACGCGCCAGGCCCCTGCCTCGGCGGGGCCGAATCGCAGCGCGGCACCCGCCTGCAGCGCACGGGCAAGGCTGGCATCGAGATCCTGCACACCGGCATAGATGCGCGTGCCCCGCTCGGACGGCAGGTAATCCGCGCCGTGGACCAGCGCCATGCTGGCACCGCCTGCATCGTCGTCGAACGGCAGTTACGCCATCGTGCAGTCGTGCACTTCCACCGGGGCATCGATCTCCACCTGCAGCCACCGCTGGTAGAACGCGATGGCGCGGGCCAGGTCGACCACCGGAATCTCGACGTGCATGACGGGGTTCATCGTCGCACCATACCGCTTCAGATGATGCGCAGGGTAATCGCCTTCAGCACCGCGCGGGTGCGGTCGCGGGTGCCCAGCTTGTCGAGGATGCTGGACACGTAGTTCTTCACCGTGCCTTCGGCCAGGAACAGGCTGCGCGCGATTTCCTTGTTGCTGTAGCCACCGGCCAGCAGGCGCAGGATGGCCACTTCGCGTTCGCCGAAGGTATCGCTTGGTGGCGCCTCGTCGTGGAAGCGGTAGCGAGAGCGCACCGGTTCGGTACTGACCGGCAGCAGCAGGGTTTCGCCGGCGGCGACGCGCTCGATGGCTTCGCGCAGGTCGGCCGGCGCTGCGTCCTTCAGCAGGAAGCCCTGCGCACCCGCTTCGCTGGCGCGCAGCAGCAGGTTGCTTTCATCGAAGGTGGTCAGCAGCAGGCAGGGCGTGGTGTCGCCACGCGCTCGCAGCTGGCGCAGTGCCTCGATGCCATCCAGGCCGGGCATGCGGATATCACTGAGCACCACGTCCACTTGCTGCGTGGCCAGTGCATCCAGCAGCGCCTGGCCATCCTCGGCTTCCAGCACCACCTGCACGCCCAGGCCCTGCAGCAGCGCGCGCAGGCCGGCGCGGACCAGGGCCTGGTCATCGGCCAGGGCGACGCGGATCGGTGCGCCGCTCATGCCGACAACCGCGCGATCAGGTGCATGCCGCCCTGCTCGGTACGGGCCAGCTCCAGGTGCCCCTGCACATCGGCCAAGCGCTCACGCATGCCGGAAATGCCATTGCCCTCGCGGATGCGCTCGGCGCGCTGGCCGTCATCGCGGATATCGATACGCAACCGGGAATCCTCTTCGCTCATCGTCAGCCATACGTTATCGGCTTCGCCATGCCGTGCGGCGTTGGTCAGGGCTTCCTGCACAAGGCGCAGCACCGTCTCGGCCGTGCGTGGATCGGTGACCCGCACGCCCTCGGCAATCCGCAGCTGCAGGCGCGGGCGCGGAAACGGCGCGGCCAGCGCATGCAGGGCGGTGTCCAGGTCCAGGCCGCGATCATCGCGCATGGACTGCACGACCTGGCGGATGTCGGCCAGCAGTTCGCCGGACAGCTGCTCTGCGGTCTGCAGGCCCTCGCGTCCGGCCAGCACCGGATCGGCGGCCAGCGCACGCAGGTTGAGGCGCATGGCGGTGAGCTTGTGCCCGGCCACGTCGTGCAGTTCGCGCGCCAGGCGCAGGCGCTCGGCATCGCGGGCGCTGTCGGCCAGCAGGGCACGGGTGGCCAGCAGATCGGCATTGACCCGCGCCAGCTCGTCGCGGGCCAGCGCCGTGCTGCGCGCGTAGTGCGCGGTCAGCGCGGCGAAGGCCTGGAAGCCGCCGTACAGCAGCACCACCAGCAGCGGCTGGGTGAAACCACTGTGGCGCAGCACGGCGTACTCGGCCAGGTTGGCCAGCAGCGCAACCACCAGCACGAAGCGCGGCGGCCAGTGCTCGGCCAGCTGCGCAACCAGCACCACCAGCAGCACCGGTGCCGTGCCGGTGCGTGGCTGCAGGGCGATGAGGGCGACCGCCAGCAGCGCCTGCAGCACGGCAACGACCGCGCGGAGGCGTGTCGGCAGCCCGACCCAGCCGTGCACCGTGAACAGCAGCAGGAAGGCGCCGAGCAGCAGCAGGCTTGATCCGGCCCCGCTGCGCTGCACGCCGAATGACAGGCCGACTACCAGCACGGTGATCACGCCGGCAAGGCTGAGGGGACGCAGGAGATGGCGGAGCAGGCTGGGCATGGCGGCATGCTGACCGGCCCGGGCCCCTGCCGGCAATGGGTCCAGCGCAGAAAGTGACTTCTGGCACGTCGGATCGATGACCACTGGCCCTGAACCCGGGCCAGGCCCCGGCGCAGACTGGCCCCACACCTCCAGACGGAACTGCCGCCATGATCCGCACCGCCCTGACCTGCTCCCTGCTCGCTGGCCTGCTGCTTGCCGGTGGCACCCATGCCGCCGAACTGACCGTGAACGTGCACGATGTCCGCGCCCAGACCGGCACCCTGCGCGCCGCTCTGGTGTCCTCCGACAATGCCTGGAACGGCAAGGCCGCACCGGTGCAGGCGCAGCATGCACACCCGCAGGGCGGCACCCTGCAGTTCACCTTCAAGGATCTGCCGGCCGGCAACTACGCCGTGCTGCTGACCCACGACGAGAATGACAACGGCAAGCTCGACACCAACCTGGTGGGCATGCCGATCGAAGGCTACGGCTTCAGCAACAACCCGCAGGTGATGCGCAAGCCGACCTTCGAGGAAGCACGCTTCGCGGTGCCCGCCGCCGGCACCGCCATCGACATCACCCTGCGCTGATTCTCCCTACCGCACCGAGGCCCGCCATGGATCGTCGCCGCTTCCTCCGCACCCTGATCAGCAGCACCGCTGGCCTGGCCCTGGGCGCCACCGCCCTGCGCAGCGCCCCGGCCTTCGCCAACGACCCGGCTCAGTTCGCCCAAGGCCTGCAGGAACATCCATGGCTGCTGGGCTGGCGCGGGGTGAGCAGCGAGACGCTGGGCCCGGCCACGGTGCAGCTGCAGGGCCGGCTGCCCGCCGGCCTGGCCGGCACGCTGTACCGCAACGGCCCGGCGTGGAGCGAGCGCGGCACCCTGCGCTACGACCACTGGTTCGATGGCGACGGCATGGTCCACGGCTGGCACTTCAACGGCGACGGTAGCCTGACCCACCGAGCACGCATGGTGGCCACGCCCAAGTTCACCCGCGAGCAGAAGGCCGGTCGCTTCCTCTACCCCGCCGCCGGTACCAGCGTCCCCAACGCACAGGCCGTGCGCAACAACGACGATGCCAACGTGGCCAACACGTCGGTGATGGCGCTCAATGGCCGCGTGTTCGCCCTGTGCGAATCCGGCTCGGCGTTCGAGGTGCATCCCGACTCGCTGGAGACGATCGGCCCGGTGACCTGGCGCCCCGACCTGGCGGCCCTGCCGTTCTCGGCGCACCCGCTGGTGGACCGCGATGGCAGCGTCTGGAACTTCGGCTCGATCAGCCTGATGGGCGGCGCCGGCCTGCTGGTGTGGCACATCGGCAAGGATGGCCAGCTGATCAGCGCCGATGTGATCGCCACGCCGGGCCGTGGCTACCTGCATGCCTTCACCATGACCGACCAGCACCTGGTCTTCGTGCTGGCGCCGTTCGACTTCAATGAGAGCGGCGGCAGCTTCTTCGAACGCATGCAGTTCGCCCCGCAGCGCGCGGCCACTATTGCGGTGGTATCCAAGGACGCGCCGGACAAGGCGCAGTTGTTTGAAGCACCGTTCGCGGCGATCTACCACTTCGGCGATGCACACCGCAGCAAGGACGGCATCGTGGTGCGCGCCGTGCGCCGCGACAACATGGAAGAAGCCCGTTCGCCGATGAAGGAAGCGATGGCCGGTGACGGCGCCCACGCCACCAACGGCCACAGCACCCTGGTGGAACTGCACCTGGACCTGCGCCGTGGCCAGGCGCGCTGGCAGGACACCGGCATCAGCACGGTGGAATTCCCGCTGTTCGACCCGCGCACGCCCGACAGCCGCGCGGCCCGCCTGTACGCACCGACCGTCGATGGCGCCAGCAGTACGCCCTATTTCAACGCGGTGGCCGCCTTCGACGTGGAGCGTGGCCGCCGCCAGGTGTGGCGCTATGGCAGCGACATCATGGCGGAGGAACATGTGTTCGTGCCCCGCCCCGGCAGCCGCAACCCGGATGATGGCTGGCTGGTCGGAACGCTGCTGGATCCGGTGAACAAGCGCAGCGGTATTGCCGTGCTGGATGCGCGCCATGTGCAGGACGGCCCGCTGGCGCAGGCCTGGCTGCCGTACGCGGTGCCGCTGGGCTTCCACGGTACGTTTGCCGCGCGGGCGTAACCGCAGGCGCACGCCGCACGCACGCGGCCGCTGGCATGCTGGGGCTCCCCGTTTTCCCCGAAGTGCCCCCATGCCGCTGTCCGACCATCGCGCTGTGCTTGCTCCACACGGTCACCTGCGCGTGGCGATCAATCTGAGCAACCCGGTGCTCGCCCAGGGCGATGCGCGTTCGCCGCGCGGACCGTCCGTGGAGCTGGCTACGACGCTGGCGCAACGGCTGGGCGTGCAGGCGCGTTTCACCTGCCACGATGCGGCCGCCCCGGTCGTGGCCGCTGCCGCCGACGATGGCTGGGACCTGGCGTTCCTGGCGGTGGATCCGGCGCGTGCCGACCGGATCGCGTTCAGTGCGCCCTATGTGGAGATCGAAGGCACGTATCTGGTGCGGGAAGCCAGCCCGGCGCACACGGTGGAAGATCTCGATCGCGAAAGCGTTCGCATCGCGGTGGGTCGCGGCGCTGCCTACGACCTGTACCTGGGCCGCGAGCTGAAGCACGCGCGGATTGAACGCGCGCCCACGTCGGCCGCAGCGATCGAGCTGTTCGACCAGCAGCAGCTGGATGCGGCGGCCGGTGTGCGGCAACCGCTGCAGGCCTGGGCGCAGGCGCATCCCGGACATCGGGTGCTGGTCGATCGCTTCACAGCGATCCAGCAGGCGGTGGCCGCCCCGGCCGCGCGCCCGGCGGATGCACTGCAGGCGTTGTTTGCCGAGGTGGAAGCGATCAAGCAGGGGCCGTTGCTGGGGGAGGCGTTCGCGCGGGCGGGGCAGGCGGTGACGCTGATGCGGTGAGGGCTTCGGTTTTTCTGCAGCGCCGAGCCCATGCTCGGCTGCCGTGTGCAGGTTCCCGCGAAGAGCAGCCGAGCGTGGGCTCGGCTCTACAGGGGGCGGTCAGCGCTGCAGGGCGTCCTGCACGGCCTTGGCCACGTCGGTGTTGTCGATGTAGCTGCCGTCGTTCCAGCGCACATGCTGGCGGTAGCCGGCATCGACGCCGCGCACGCGCTGGCCCAGCAGTTCGGCACCGTTGCCCTTGGCCCACAGCGGCACCAGGCCGTTGGAGTGGTTGCCGGTGGGGCGGAAGCTCATGCCCGGCATCTGCCCGCGGCCGTTGTTGCGCACCGGATCGAAGGCCACCTTCTGCGCGTCCGGGCCCATCGGCATGCTGTTGTCGTGGTCGGTGGTGACAATCAGCAGGTTGCGTTCCCAGCCACCGTTCTGCTCGATCCACGCCACCACTGCCGATACCGCATCGTTGAACTCGGCGGTTTCCTCGATCAGGCGGCCGTACTGCGGCTGGTCGGTGCAGGCACCGTAGTGCCACTCGGTACCGCAGGCGCTGGTGTGCGCGGCCCAGTCGGTGGCACCGCCTTCAACCATCAGGAACAGGCCCTTGGGCGAACGCTGCTGCAGGAAGCGCAGCGCGCCGCGGGTCATCGTGGCCAGGTCAGGCACGCTGTCGATCTTCTTCACCCCCGACGGTGTGGCGGCATCGCGCCCGACCACCGGCAGCTGGCGCGCCTGCTGCAGGGTGTTGGCTACGCGCGGCACGCCGATCAGCGGGCGGTCGACCGGCAGGCGGCCTTCGGCCAGCGCGGCGAAGTCGTCCTTGCTGCGGATCAGGCGCCACGCGCCGGACGGATTGCCGGCAATCGGCGTGCCCGCTTCCAGCTGCTGCCAATCCTGCTGCGACACCCATTCCCACGGGTTCTGGCAGCCTTCGGCGGCGACCTTGTCCATGCCGTCCACGCAGGGTGTGCCGTCGACGCTGTAGCCGGGGCCGCCGGTGCCCATCACCAGATCCATGTGGCCCTGGGCCAGCATCTGGTGGGCGATCTGGTGGTAGCTGTTACGCGATTCGCTCTGCGCCGCGAACGCCGCCGGCGTGGCGTGCGGGAACGGCACCGAGGTGACCACGCCGGTGGCCATGCCCAGCGCCTTGGCGCGCAGGGTGTTGAACTCCACCGGCTGGCCATCGTTGTTGTAGTTGATGGCGTTGTTGTAGGTCTTCACCCCCGACGACAACGCGGTACCCGCAGCGGCGCTGTCGGTGGCGACCGCGGCCAGGTACTGGTAGGCGACGAACGGCAGATCGGGCGCCGGCACCTCGGTGGTGTCCCAGGCCAGCACGGGGTCGTAGCCGATGCGCTGCGAATCATCGCGGGTGGGCTGGCCACTGGCGTTGAGCGGGAACGTGGTGACCGCCAGGCGCTGCGGGAACGCCGCGTACGGCGCGCCTTCGCGGCTGCCGTACTGCCAGTAGGCCGCCGCATCCCAGGTACCCCAACCGGCGCCGTCGTTGATCATCACGATGACGTTGTGCGGACGCGCCTCGGCGGTCGTCGCGGTGGCCGCCTGCGCATCGGGACGCGCATTGGGCTGGCAGGCAGTGAGCGCGGCAAGCGCCGCCAGGATCGACGGGCACAGCCAGCGTCGCGCGAGGGGTCGGGTCATGGAGATTCCTGCAGTACGAAAGGCGGCGACACCGCCCACAGCGGCACGTTATATCATTGCAATGTTGCAGATTCGTGCGGCTTTTCGCCCTGCGTGCTGCGCGCTATCGTGTTGATGATGTCACTGCCTGCTTCGCCGATACCGGCACTTTCTTCGATCACCGTGGATGCGGCCACGCTGCGCATCCTGCAGCAGTACGATGCCAGGCTGCCGCGTGCGCCCGCCTCGCTGACCAAGCTGATGACCGCGCATGTGGCCTATGAGGCCATCGCACGCGAGGCTCACGCGTGGACGGACAGCACCGTGATCGATGCGTGTGACGTGCATGCGGTGGCCGCCGATGAAACGCGGATGGGCCTGGTGCCGGGCGAGACCGTCACCCTGGGCCACCTGCTGGAAGGCCTGATGGTGGTATCCGGCAACGATGCCGCGTTGGCGCTGGCCCGCCACCTGGCAGGTTCGGAGGCTGCCTACGTGCAGCACATGAATGACACCGCCGCACGCATGGGCCTGCGCGATACGCACTTCGTCTCGGTCTCGGGCATCACCACGCCGGGCCATGTGTCGACCGCGCATGACATGGCGATGCTCGCCGCGCGGCTGCTGGCCGATCATCCGCAGGTGCTGGCCATCACTGCCCAGCGCCACTTCAGCCACGGCACGTTCTGCAAGGACAACCAGAACACGCTGCTGGGCAGTGAGGGCATCGATGGGCTGAAGACCGGCTATACCCGCGCGGCGGGCTTCTGCCTGGCGGCGACCGCGTGCCGCGACAGCGAAGAAGCAACGCACCGGCTGATCAACATCACCCTTGGCGCGCCCACACGGGAAGCGCGGAACGCGTGGGTGCAGCAATGCCTGCAGGAGGGTTTCGCGCAGCTGCAGCGCGGCGTGGCGATCAGCGCGCGCGGCTGACGGTCTCGACGATCAGCCGTTGCAGTTCTGTTTCCGCATCCGGCTGCAGCAGCGCGCCGGCCGCAACCGCTTCGGACAGGGCCTCGGCGGCACCGAGAATCGCCCAGCGCCCAGCCACGGGCACGGCGCCGTCGGCCGCGAACGGACCCAGCCACTGCGCACACTGCTCGACGAAATCCTGCTGGTAGCGGTGGCGCACGTCGCGCAGCTCGGGCGAACCGGCCAATGCGGCGAGGATCGCCTGGATGTCGCTGCCCTGCGAGAGCACGCAGTCGATGTAGCCCGACGCGATGGCCTGCGCACGCTCGTGCAGGCGCGCCGGTGCCGCGCCGATGCGTGCATCGAACACGGCGGTCTGGCGCTGGTCGTAGTCCGCATACAACGCGGCCAGCAGGCCATTGCGGGTGATGAAGTGATCGTAGGCCACCGGCTTGGTCACGCCGGCCGCCTCGGCCAGGCGCCCCAGGCTGAGCGCGTCGGTGCCCTCGCCGCCCACCAGTGTCCAGGCCACATCCAGCAGCTGGCGGCCACGCTGTTCGCGTGACATCCGGCGACGGGTGGGCGTGGCGGCGGTGGACATGCAGCGGCTCTACATCATCAGGCAGGTGTGCCTATGGTACGGCCGATGTCGGTGGCGGTCTGCAGATGCGCCGCGGCCTGGCCACTGTCGGCATCCAGCAGCAGCGTGGACGAGTGCACGGTGGCACCGCAGTAATCGAAGATGCCCATGTCGATCTGTGTCTTCATTGCCGCACCGTAACCGCGGCGTTCGATCATCTCCGCGCCCGCGCCACCGATGCCGACCAGATGCACCTGCAGGCGCTGCAGTTTCTTTTCCACCTTGCCGTCGGCACCGTCGGCGTAGGCCCAGCCCTGGGTGAACACCCGGTCGATCCAGCCCTTCAGCAGCGCGGGGAACGACCACCAGTACAGCGGATAGACCAGCACCAGCGTATCGGCGGCATCCAGCCGCGCGTGCTCGGCGGCCACGTCGTCCGGCACCGCCGCGCCCTGCTTGAACAGGCCAATGTCGGCAGCGTTGAAGCGGGGATCAAAGCCCTCGGCGGCGAGATCGGCCAGGGTCACGCTGTTGCGCGCATCGGCACCGGTGATGGCCTGCCGGATGCGCGCGGCAACGGCATGGGTAAGCGAAGCGGAATCAGGATGGGCGACGACGATGAGGCTGTGCATGGGAAGGACCTGCGGGCTGATTAGTTACCAATGGTAACTAGCAGGTGGAATTCTACCAGTACGCCCCGCAGGACGCTGATTTCGACTCGCTGGCCCTCCCTGGCATGCCGCCCACGCGGAAATGGATATGTCATCACACGTCAAATGCGAATGATTCGTGATACGATTGTTAAAGAATTCTGAAACCCCCACACACGGACGTCCCAGCCATCGCCAGTGGACCCTCAACAGGAGTACTGCGCGATGTCGCACGCCGTTCTGAAATCCCGTCGTTCCGTTGCCGCCCTGACCGCCGCGATTGGTCTTGCACTGGCCAGCACCGCCCACGCTGATGCCGCCGCCGACGCCTCGTCGGCCAAGCAGATGGACACCGTGGTGGTCACCGCCACTGGCGCCCAGCAGTGGATCAAGGATGCGCCGGCCAGCATCAGCGTCATCACCCGCGAGGAGATCGAGCGCAAGCCGGTCACCAGCATCGGCCAGCTGCTGAGCACCGTACCGGGCGTGACCGGCGGCTACGCACTGTCCGGTACGCAGTCGAAGATCCGTCTGCGCGGCCTGCCCGAGCAGTACACGCTGATCCTCATCGACGGCCGCCGCCAGGGCAATTCCTCCGGCGTGAACTACCGCGACGATCTCGGCCCGCAGGATCTGAACTGGCTGTCGCCGGACATGATCGAGCGCATCGAAGTGGTGCGTGGCCCGATGTCCTCGCTGTACGGTTCGGATGCGATGGGCGGCGTGATCAACATCATCACCCGCAAGATCGCCGACCACTGGGGTGGATCGGTGACCTACAACTACAGCAAGCCGGATTCGGATTCGCGCGGTGACACCACGCAGATGGGAGCGCTGTTCAGCGGCCCGCTCACCGACAACCTCGGCGTGCGCATCGGCGCCAACGTCACCGACCGCGAGTCTGATCGGCTTGAAGACCAGACCCCCGGCAGCAAGGCGGAAAATGCCAACCTGCAGTTCCACTGGCGCCTCAACGACGATCACGCGCTGACGATCGAAGGTTCGCGCGGCGTGCAGCGCAACAGCGGTGCGGGCGATGTCTACGCCTGGGGCCTGTCCAAGCTGGTGCAGACCGGTTACGTGCTCAACCACGATGGCCGCTACGGCGACAGCACCACGTCCAAGAGCACGCTGGTGCAGAACGATTACAAGGACAAGGGCAGTGCGGTGGGCAACCACTCGAAGGAAACGGTGTTCGACACCGCCTTCACCACCGGCTTCAACTGGGGCTTCGAGCACAGCCTCAATGTCGGCGGCCAGTGGAAGCGCGAGGAGCTGGAGAACAGCGACACCATCGGCACCGTGCCGGTGACCTGGACCGGCAGCAGCCGCATCAGCCCGACCAGCGAAGCCGATTCGTGGGCGCTGTTCGCCGAGGACCACATCACCCTGCACGAGCGCTTCGTGCTGACCCTGGGCGTGCGCTGGGACAACACCGACAACTATGACGACAACCTCAGCCCGCGCATCTACGGCGTATGGCACCCGGCTGACGCGTGGACCGTGCGCGGCGGCGTGTCCAAGGGCTTCCGCGCGCCCAACCTGAAGCAGGGAACGGCCGGTGCCGCCACCCAGTCCGGTGGCCGTGGCTGCGGCAGCCTGACCCCGGAAGGCTGGAACAGCCGCCTGGTCAGCGCCGACGGCACCACCGGCTGCTACATGGCCGGCAACCCGAACCTGGAGCCGGAAACCAGCACCAACTACGAGTTGGGCGTGGGCTTTGACCAGGGCGGCTGGTCGGCGTCGGCCACCTACTTCCTGACCAACTTCGACGACAAGATCGAACAGGTGCCGCTGCGCGACATCCCCGGCCAGACCACCAGCTTCGTCAACGGTTTCTGGTGGACGGTGGCGCAGAACATCCAGAAGGCCCGCACGCGCGGCGTGGAAGCCAGCGTGACCGTGCCGCTGCACGAGCGTGTCAGCTGGACCACCAACGCCACGCGCATGCTGGAATCGAAGAACCGCACCACCGGTGCCAGCCTGCTGGTGGTGCCGAAGATCACCGCCAACACGTCGTTGAACTGGGACGTCACCGATGCGTGGTCGCTCAACCTGAGCGCGCAGCACATCGGCAAGCAGCTGGTGGCCTCGTCCAGTGCGAGCTTCGCCAAGGCGTACACCACGGTGGACCTGGTGACCGCCTATGACGTGAACGAGAACCTGACCCTGCGTGCAGGCGTGCTGAACCTGGACGACACGTCCACGCTGGAAGACGGCAACGACTATGACGGTGGCGCGCGCACGTTCTTCGTCGGTCTGACCGCGCGGTTCTGAGGAAGCAACGGGGTCGGAGCCCTTCGAAGAAGCGCTCCGACCCCAGTCGCGGGCAACCCTCCACGCATGGCGTGGATCTACTGCAGCGGTACCACCATCGTTTCCTGCAGGTGCTGGTGGTTCCAGGTGCTGGCGCCGCGCGCGTGGCCCTCCAGCCGCAGCGCCGTGTGTCCGGCATCCTGCCAGCGCACGCGGATCTCCAGCTCCAGCCGTCCCTCGTCGCGCTCCAGCACGCGTACAAGCGCCGGACCATCGACGCGGGCCAGCAGCCCCGGCGCCTGGCGCAACGCCTCCATCTCCCTCACCAGCGCCGCGTAGGCGGTTACGTTGTCCATGGCCTCAGCGGAACAGGTCGTTCAGTGCCGCGCCCGTGGCGGCCTGCTGCAGGCCGTCGAAACGGCCGTCGCGCAGGATCGGATCGGTGGCCTGCATCAGCCCGCCCCATGCCGCACGCGCCAGGGCCCCGCCCAGGCTGACCCGGCGCACGCCCAGCGCAGCGATGTCCTGCAAGGTGAGCGGCGTGGGCCCACCGACCAGCAGGTTCACCGGCTTCGATCCTGCCGCCGCAACGACGGCCATGATCTGCTCGTGCGTGGTGATGCCCGGTGCGTACAGCACGTCGGCACCCGCCGCGGCGTAGGCACGCAGCCGCTGCAGGGTGTCTTCAAGATCAGGCACGCCGACGAAGAAGTTTTCCGCGCGCCCCACCAGCAGGACGTCTGCGCCGACGCGATCAATCGCCGCCCGTGCGGCGGCCAGGCGCTGCACGGCTTCCTCCAGCGGCCGCAGCGGTGCCCCCACTACGCCGCTGGCATCTTCTATGGACAGCGCGGCGATGCCGGTATCCAAGGCGGCGGTGACCGCTGCGCCGACCTCGTCCGGCGTCGCACCAAAACCATCACCGAAGTCCGCGTTCAACGGCAGCGACGTCGCACCCGCCATCAGGCGCAGGTGTTCCAGCGTGGCTTCCAGCGAGACGGCACCATCGGGCCTGCCCTCGCTCCACGCGCAGCCGGCACTGGTGGTGGCCAGCGCCTGGAAGCCCTGCCGCTGCAGATAGCGCGCACTGCCCACGTCCCACGGGTTGGGAAGCACGAAGCAGCCCTGAGTGTGCAGTTGGCGGAAGGCGGCGCGCCGGCGGGCGGTGTCGGTGTCAACGGCGGTCATGGCGAATGTCCGGTGTGTGGCCCGGCCACCCTAGCCCGGCCACGGGCACGACTCAACGTGGTGGCAGCGGCGCGGCATCACCCGATGCCCGCTGCTTATTGGACGGCGCGGCCACCATCGCCGAGCGTGTCGGCTCCGCCACCAGCACGCTGGCCATGCCGCCGCATACCTCTGCTACACCTTTTGATGCGGCCGAAGACGCCGGATGGGCCGACCTGCTCTCACCCGTGCGCCGGCGCCTGATCGCCTCGGCGGGTGTGGCCATGGGCGGGCTTGCCGCTGCCAGCACGGCCAGCGCTGCCAGCGCGCCCAACACCACCGAACCCGGCCGCCCCGGTTTCCGCCCGATCGTGACGCCGCCCGCACAGGGCCACAGCCCCTGGGGCCAGGACACGGCCACCGAAGCGACACCGCGCCCGGCCAGCGTGCGTCCGGGCGAATCGCCGCTGCCCAGCCGGCCGCGTGCCTATACCGATATCAAGAGCTACCACGCACACATCTATTTCGACGAAGACAGCTACCAGAAGGCGGCCCTGCTGCGGCGCTGGGCGGCCGAGCGCTTCCCGGTGGAACGGGGCAACTGGAACCTGGAACCGCGCGGCCCGCATGTCACGCCGTCGTTCTACTTCGGCTTCAGCAACGACCTGCTGCCGGTGCTGGTGCCGTGGCTGCAGCTCAACAGCCTGGGCCTGACCATCCTCATCCACCCCAATACCGGCGATGGCCGTGCCGACCATCTGTATTACGCGCTGTGGGTGAACCGCGCGCAGCCGGTGAACGCCTACAACTGGCCGGCGCCGAAACCCGGCGAGACCGAGGCGCTGGAAGAGGTGTTCCCGAACGTGGTGCCGACGGTGCCGCTGGAGACCTGAGTCCGATAGCGGTCATCCACGCATGGCGTGGATCTACCGGGCGTGGCCATCAACGCATGGCGCTGATTTACGCCATCGTCGGCCTTCGTGCGGGCATCCCCGCCGCCATGGCGTTCAGCGGGCCTTGATCCGGCGCCACCCATACGGCCGCAAGCGCTTTCACGATTTTCAAACGATTGCTTTAAACACCTGCAATTTCGCCGAACTGGACAGCATCCACAGGTTCCGCCAGACTGCCGCCCTTTCCTGTTGATCGGATTCCATGGCGAAGCTGCTGGTCCTGCATGGCCCCAACCTCAACCTGCTCGGCACCCGCGAGCCGGAGGTCTATGGGCACACCAGCCTGGCCGACATCGACCAGGCGCTGGCCGCCCAGGCGGCTGCGGCCGGGCATGCGCTGGAAAGCCTGCAGTCCAACGCCGAACACGTGCTGGTGGACCGCGTGCAGGCCGCGCGCACCGACGGTACCACGTTCATCCTGATCAACCCGGCCGCCTTCACCCACACCTCCGTCGCCCTGCGCGATGCGCTGGCGGCGGTGGCCGTGCCGTTCATCGAGATCCACCTGTCCAACCCGCACACCCGCGAACCGTTCCGCCAGCACAGCTATTTCAGCGACAAGGCGGTGGGCGTGGTGTGTGGCTTCGGCGCCGACAGCTACCGCTACGCGATGGACGCGGCGCTGCTGCGGGTGTCCGCCACCTGATTGTCGACCCGGGCGCCAGCCGGCGCTCTACCTCACCTAGATAGAAACCAAAGAGGCCCTCATGGATCTGCGCAAAATCAAGAAGCTGATCGACCTGCTGGAAGAGTCGAACCTGGCTGAAATCGAAATCAAGGAAGGCGAAGAGTCCGTGCGCCTGTCGCGCGCCCCGGTGGCCGGCTACGCCGCGCCGATGCCCGCCCCGGTGTACGCCGCGCCGGCCGCCCCGGCTGCGCAGGCCATGCCGATGCAGTCGCCGACCGAAGCCTCCACCGGCGGCACCGCCAAGCCGGGCCCGGCCCTGCCGGAAGGCCACGTGCTGCGTTCGCCGATGGTCGGCACCTTCTACGCGTCGGCCGCTCCGGACAAGCCGGCCTTCGTCACCGTTGGCCAGCAGGTCAAGGAAGGCGAGACCCTGGCCATCATCGAAGCGATGAAGATGTTCAACCCGATCGAAGCCGACAAGTCCGGCACCATCGTCGCCATCCTGGGCGAGAACGGCCAGCCGGTGGAGTTCGACCAGCCGCTGTTCGTGATCGGCTGAGGGGCACGCCATGCTCGACAAAGTCGTCATTGCCAACCGAGGGGAGATCGCGCTGCGCATCCTGCGCGCGTGCCACACCCTGGGCATCCGCACGGTGGCCGTGCACTCCACGGTCGACCGCAACCTCAAGCACGTGGCCATGGCCGACGAGTCGGTCTGCATCGGCCCGGCACCGTCGCCGCAGAGCTACCTCAACATCCCGGCACTGATCGCCGCGGCGGAAGTCACCGACGCCCAGGCCATCCACCCGGGCTACGGCTTCCTGTCGGAAAACGCCGACTTCGCCGAGCGCGTGGAGGAGTCCGGCTTCATCTTCATCGGCCCCAAGGCCGATACCATCCGCATGATGGGTGACAAGGTCGAAGCCATCCGCGCCATGAAGTCCGCCGGCGTGCCGTGCGTGCCCGGCTCGGGCGGCCCGCTGGGCGAGGACATCGTTGCCAACACCAAGATCGCCCGTGAGATCGGCTACCCGGTCATCATCAAGGCGGCCGGTGGCGGCGGAGGCCGCGGCATGCGCGTGGTGCACGCCGAAGCCTCGCTGAAGACCTCGATCGAAACCACCAAGAGCGAGGCCAAGGCCGCGTTCGGCAATGGCGAGGTCTACATGGAGAAGTTCCTGGAGAACCCGCGCCACGTGGAGATCCAGGTGCTGGCCGACGGCCAGGGCAACGCCATCCACCTGGGTGAGCGCGACTGCTCGATGCAGCGCCGCCACCAGAAGGTGGTGGAAGAAGCACCGGCACCGGGCATCAGCGCCGAACAGCGCGAAGAGATCGGCAAGGTCTGCACCGAAGCCTGCGTGCGCATCGGCTACCGCGGCGCCGGCACCTTCGAGTTCCTGTACGAAGACGGCCGCTTCTACTTCATCGAAATGAACACCCGCATCCAGGTGGAACATCCGGTCACCGAAATGGTCACCGGCATCGACCTGGTGGCCGAGCAGCTGAAGATCGCCGCCGGCCAGAAGCTGTCGATCAAGCAGAGCGACGTGGTGCTCAGCGGCCATGCCATCGAGTGCCGCATCAACGCCGAAGATGCTGAAACCTTCGTGCCGAGCCCGGGCACCATCACCGGCTTCCATCCGCCGGGCGGCCCCGGCGTGCGCGTGGACACCCACATCTACAGTGGCTACCGCGTGCCGTCGAACTATGACTCGATGATCGGCAAGCTGATCGTGCACGGCCCGGACCGCGAGACCGCCATCGCCCGCATGCGGGTGGCGCTGAGCGAGATGGTGGTGGACGGCATCAAGACCAACGTGGCCCTGCAGCAGCGCATCATGCGCGACAAGGGCTTCCAGAGCGGTGGGCAGAACATCCACTACCTGGAAAAGCGCCTGGCCGAACGCAAGAACAAGCCGATCGCACTGACCTGATCAGCGCCAGCGGCTGGACACGAAAAGGGCGGGGATGTCCCCGCCCTTTTCTGTTGCCTGTTTCCTGTAGAGCCGAGCCCACGCCCGGCTTGCTGCAAGGGCAGCCGAGCGTCGGCTCGGCTCTACAGAATCGCGTCAGCGCTTGTCGGCGACTTCGGCCGGAATCTGCGTCTCGGCCAGCGGGCGCACACCATTGGGCGAGGTCGGGTCGACGATCACCATGGTTTCGGTGGAGCCATCGGGCCAGACAACCTGGAAAGTGCTGCCGGCCGGCAGCGAGGCAAACGGCGCGCCACTCTGCGCGCGATACACCGCGGCCACCTGGCTGGCACCGGCGCGGCGCACGTCTTCCTGCGCCTTCACCGAAGTCAGTTCAACCTTGGAAAGGTGCCGGTAGCGATCCTCGTAGGTGTCGATCATCAGCAGGCCAACCGCGCCGGCCGAATACGCGACAAACAACGCCACCCAGAACCAGAACTTGGCCCCGTGCAGGAATCGACGGTAATTCATTGCCCGTTCCTCTTTCCAATCAATTGCTTGATCCATTCGTTCATCGTCCCCGCACCTTGCCGCGATACAGCAGCGTCATACACGAAATCCTGGAAATCCTGCGTCCCATCCTGCGAACAGATCCCTCCGTTCGCGCAGTAACTGTTCATCAGCACGCTGTCGGCGCCACACGGTAGACCGAGCTGGCAGGCAGCCACCCGCCACGCCATCTCACTGAGCTGTTCGCCGGCCACCATGTTGGCCAGCGCCTTGTCGCCAGCAGCGCGCACGCCCATGCCCGGCGCCAGGGCCATGTAGGCCTCCGGGTCGCGCGAGGTACGCACGCGCTCCACCAGGTCGCGGCGGTACTGGTCATTGCTGTGCAGCGGCTCGCCCTCGGCGAACAGCGCGGCTTCGGCGGCCAGGTTGCCCTGCAGGGCCGCACGGCGGCGTTCGTTGAACACCAGCGACGGGCCCAGCTTGTCGCCCGGCACGAAACCACCGCACCGCTGCGCCACGCGCTCGCGCGCATGCACCATCGCCGGCGCCGCGCTCAGGCCGAGGCCGGCCAGCACGTTGTTGTCCAGGCGGTAGCCACCGGGATCGACCGCGTACTGCGCGCAGTAGTCGTAGACCCGGCTGAGCATCCAGCGCGCTTCATGATTGCCCTGCTCTGCCTGCGCCTTCAGACGCTGCGCGTAGGCGAACAGATCGGTCTCGCCTTCGATGTCGGCGCGGATGTCCAACGGCAGGCCCGACGGCAGCGCGCTGCTGCGCTCGAAGCCAGCCAGACGGCGGGCCAGCGCTTCGGGCATCACCGGTTCCAGCGCGTCCTGCACGCTGGCGGTGGACACCGCCAGCGGCGCGCCCACGTCCACCTGCGCCGCGTGGCCATGGCCACTGGCCCGATAACCGGCCACGCCCAGCACGGCCACGGCCGGCAGCACGAGCAACCAGGTTTTAAGGGTCGGGGCGAGAGCCATCGGCGGTCGGTTACGGCACGTCGGGCAGGAAAGCGCCAAGTTTAGCAAGGCCCGTGAGACCTGTCTGAATCGGCCTCGTTCAGCCCCGGCCAGCATCTCAGGGGATACGGAGACGGCCGGATGGTCTAGCATGGCCCCCTTTCCCGCGATTGCCCCCACCGCCATGCCGTTCCTGGAACTGACCCTGCGCTGCACCGAAGCCACCCAGCCCCGCTATGAGAACGCGCTGGAGGACGTGGGCGCGCTGGCGGTCACCCTGCTCGATGCCGAGGCCGACACCAGCAACGAACAGGCCATCCTCGAGCCGGGCGTGGGCGAGACCCCGCTGTGGGACACCCTTGTACTGAGCGCGCTGTTCCCGGCCGACAGCAACGCGTTGTTGCTGCTGGCGGCGCTGGAGGCCTTCGACCCGGAGCTGGACTGGACCGGCGGCAGCTTCCGCGCGGTCGAGGACGAAGACTGGGAACGCGCCTGGCTGGACCAGTTCCAGCCGATGGACTTCGGCAGCCGTACCTGGATCGTGCCGTGGAACCATGAGCTGCCGGAGGCCGCGCAGGCTGCCGACGCCGCCATCGTGCGCCTGGACCCGGGCCTGGCGTTCGGCTCGGGCACCCACCCGACCACCGCGCTGTGCCTGCGCTGGCTGGACCAGCTGGCCGTGGATGGCCTGCTGCAGGGCCAGCGCGTGCTCGACTTCGGCTGTGGCTCGGGCATTCTCGCCCTGGCCGCGCTGAAGCTCGGTGCCGCCCAGGCCATCGGCGTGGACAACGACCCGCAGGCGCTGATCGCCACCGCCGACAACGCCGAGCGCAATGGCGAGCAGGCCCGCATGCACGTGTACCTGCCGCAGGACGAACCGGTGGCCACCTACCCGATCGTGGTCGCCAACATCCTCGCCTCGGCACTCGATGCACTGGCCGAACTGCTGGCCGCACGCGTCGCTGCCGGTGGCCGCATCGCCCTGTCGGGCATCCTGCATGGCCAGGAAGGCGAACTGCTGCAGCGTTACGCGGCGTGGTTCGACGACCTGCAGGCCACCCAGGACGGCGACTGGATGCGCATCACCGGCGTACGCCGCGCCTGATCGTGGTTGAATGACCGCTGGATCCGAGCCCGCGCCCTGAGCATGTCCGAGCCGAACCCGCCGCGTCGTCCGCTTGCCACCTTCCTGCGTTCCGCGCCGGGAACCGATGCGCCGCCCGACACCGGGCAGGCGCAGGAACCCGCTGACGACACGACGGATGCCACCCTCGATCAGACGGCACCGTTGGAACTGCCGGCCGAACCGGTGGTGGACACACCGACACCGCCGCAGACGCGACAGTCCGATGACACTGTCATCGAACCGTCCTCCCGCATCGACGCGCCTGCGTCGGTCGCACCCGCCAGCGATGCACCCAGCTTTCTCGGCGCCCGCCCGCGTGCCCTGCCGACGCCGCGCTGGCACTGGGCAATGGTAGCCGTGCTGGCACTGCTGCTGGTGCTGCAGAGCGTGCTGGCCGATCGCGCGCGACTGGCTGCTGATGCCGCGCACCGCCCGTGGGTCAGTGCGCTGTGCGGTGTCCTGCGCTGCAGCCTGCCGGCGTGGCGCGAACCGACCGCACTGACCATGACCAGCCGCGAGATCCGTCCGCTGCCCGGGCAGGCCGGTGTGCTGCAGGTCCAGGCCAGCATCCGCAACGATGCGCGCTGGGCGCAGGCATGGCCCGACCTGCGCCTGTCACTGGCTGATGCCGATGGCCGGGTGATCGGCACCGGTGTGTTCCCGCCCGCGCAGTACCTGGGCGAGAACCCCGGCGCGGCCCTGCTGGAACCGGGGCAGAGCGCACGCATCGCCTTCCGCGTACAGGAGCCTGCGGCCTCCACGGTCGCATTCACCTTCGAGTTCCTTTGAGCGGGACGAAGGCGTCCAGCCGTGGCAGGTCGGGCACGCTCGCGCTAGACTGGCCGCCACCACCTCGTCCGGCCGCGCGCTCCGCGCGCACGGGCCACCGAATCGGGAACCCCCTTGAACGCTGTCCTTTCTCGTCCTGACAACAGTCGTGGCGGTGCCCGGCCACCGCTGCGTGAACACGTCGCCCAGTCCGTGCGCCGCTACCTTCGTGACCTCGATGGCTGCGACGCGGACGATGTCTACGAGATCGTGCTGCGCGAGATGGAGATTCCGCTGTTCGTGGAAGTGCTCAACCACTGCGAAGGCAACCAGAGCCGCGCCGCGGCGATGCTGGGCATCCACCGCGCCACGCTGCGCAAGAAGCTGAAGGAATACGGCATCAGCGCGTAAACGCGGCCCGCCGGGCATGGCCCGGCGCTACCGATGCCGGCAGTAGATCCACGCCATGCGTGGATGAGAACCCGACGGAATCGAAATAGGGGTCAGAGCCCTTCGCCGTGCGAAGGGATCCGACCCCGGGTTGATCACCCCACCCCGCCCGCCTTCCAGTAATACCGCACCACATGGAAGAACACCGGCGCGGCGAAGCACACTGAATCCAGCCGGTCGAGCATGCCGCCATGGCCCTCGATCATGTGGCCCCAGTCCTTGATGCCGCGGTCGCGCTTGATCGCCGACATCACCAGGCCACCCCAGAATCCCATCAGGTTGATCAGCAGCGACAGGCCGAATGCCTGCAGCGGCGTGAACGGAGTGATCCACCACAGCGCCGCACCCAGCGCGCTGGCACTGAGCACGCCGCCGACGAAGCCTTCCACCGTCTTCGACGGCGACAGCTTAGGAGCGATCAGGCGCTTGCCCAGCAGCTTGCCCCAGATGTACTGCAGCACGTCCGAGGACTGCACCACGATCACCAGGAAGGCGAACAGCAGCACGTTGCGCGACGGGTCGTGGCCGGGCACGTGCAGGTTCAGCAGCAGCGGCACGTGCGAAATGCAGAACACGCAGATCATCAGCCCCCACTGCACCTTGGCCGTGCGTTCCAGGTAGTGCGTGGTGTCGCCGCCGATGGTCGACAGGATCGGCAGGAACAGGAACGCATAGACCGGAATCAGCAGCGTGTACATGCCGTACCAGTCGATCCACACCAGGTAATACTGCCATGGCAGCACGATGTAGAACGCGGCCAGCAGCGCGTAGTAATCACCCGAACGCGTGGGCGCAAGGGTGATGAACTCGCGCAGCGCGAACAGCGAGATGATCGCGAACAGCACGATCACCCCGGCGCGGCCGAACAGCAGCGCACCGCCCACCACGATGGCCATCACCCACCACGCGCGGATGCGCGAGACGAGGTTGGCGATGACCGCGCTGGGGCTCTCGCGCTGGCGCCAGCGCAGCGTCTCCGATACCAGCGTGGCCAGCACCAGCACCGCACCGACACCAGCAAACAACAGGCCGGTCTGCTGGCCCACGCTCTGCGTGGCCAGGTCGCCGGATACATCCAGCAGGAAACTCATGCGCGGCCTCCGTTCGGTGCCAGGTCGAGCAGCGCCTGGCGGCTGCGCGCGAGGAACGCGGCCTTGTCCTCATCGGCCTGCAGGCGCAGCGGCGTGCCGAAGGTCGCCGTGCACAGCAGCGGCAGTGGCAGGAAACGCCCCTTGGGCATCACCCGTTTCAGGTTGTCGATCCACACCGGTACGAACTCCAGTTCCGGGCGCTGCCGCGCCAGATGATAGATGCCACTCTTGAACGGCAGCAGCGGTTCCTCGCCGATATTGCGCGTGCCTTCCGGGAACAGGATCAACGAACATCCCTCGTCCACCGCATCGCGCAGCCCCTGCAGCGGATCCTGCTGGCGCCGCGCGGCGTCGCGCTCGACCAGCACGCCGTTGAACACCGCATCGATCAGGTAACGGCGCAGCGCATCGCCCTGCCAGTACTCGGCGGCGGCGACGGGCCGCACCTGGCGACGCAGTGCCGGCGGCATCGACGACCAGATCAGCACGAAGTCACCATGGCTGGCATGGTTGCCGTAGTACACGCGGTGTTCGCTGGACGGCGCACAGCCGATCCACAGCGCGCGCGCACCGGTCACCCCATGGATCGCGCCACTGCAGGCGCGGGCGATCAGCTCAGCAAACATCGATACCTCCGCTCAGGTCTGCGGCCACAGCACGGCCAGCAGGAGCACCGAAAACTGCAGCAGCGTGGCCACGTACTGGTGCACCAGCAGGCGGCGCATGCCGATCCAGCGTGCGTCCCAGCCGCGCACCGGCGCCTGCGCATCGCGGCGGCGCAGGCCGACGGTGTGCAGGGCCGCGTCCACCCGCTCGGCCGCGGCATCGCCCTGCAGGTCTTCGCGCAGCAGCAGCTGCAGCAGGCTGGCATCCAGCTGCACCCGAACCGCGTAGTACGCCTGCACCACACCCACGGCCACGCTCAGCAACAGCAGGCCGGCGGCGAACATCGCCAGGCCGGGCTCGATGCCCAGCAGCAACAGCGCCACCAGCAGAAGGCCCAGTGACAGCGCGGCAGGCAACCGGCCCTGGCGCAGCAGCAGGTGCATCATCGGCAGATCGGCAGCGGTACTCATGCGTTGCTCTCCCGTGTGGCGGCGGCCGCGATGGTCTGTAGGTGAACGTCATGCAGGACAATGGACGGCCGCGCGGCACGCACCCGCGCCACTGCCTCGGCGGCGCTGCGCACCCGGCCGGTACGCAGCAGCCAGGTAGCGACGCTGGCCGCACTGCGCGAATAGCCCAGCGCGCAGCACACCAGCAGCGGCCCCTGCGCACGCAGCGCTTCGATGGCATCGGCGGCCTCGGCCAGCTGCGCCGGCGTGGGCACCACCAGATCCAGCATCGGCACGCTGGCATAGGCCGCACCCGGCGCCTTGCAGGACAGCTCGGCACAGGCATCGACCACGCCACGCAACGGCGCTGGCAGCGCGGCGCAGGGAATGCGGCCCAGCCACACCCCGCCTGCCACCTCGACCGGCTGCGGCGCACTGCGCGTCCACAACCGCGAATTGATCCAGGCCGCGGCCAGGTACGGCGCCAGCAGCCAGCGCGCGGCCATGGTCAGTCGCCCATCGGCGCGCTTCTGGAACACCGCCGTGCCCAGCCCGGCATAGGCCAGCGCCACCAGCAGCAGCGACACCACCGGCCACAGCAGCCACAGTGCCGCGCCGCCCAGCATCACCACCGGCACCAGCAGCACGGCCGCGCCCAGCAGATAGGACGAGGCCAGACGCCAGCGCTTTGGATCGCGCGCCGTGCGCCACGCCCGCAGCGGCGGCGTGCCCTGCTCCGGCCACAGCCACACGCACAGCCAGCCGGCCAGCAGCCCGGTGGGCACATCGATGAAGTGGTGCTGGAAGGTGGTCAGCACCGAAACGCCGATCAGCAGCGCCCAGCCGTGCAGCAGCCAGCGCCACGCGCCCTGCAGGTACTGCGCGTACTTCACCCACAGCACGATCAGCAGCACGATGTGCAGCGACGGCGCTTGGTTGAACGGCTTGTCGAAACCCAGCAGCACATCGAACAGCCAGCCGAACACGCCGCCGATGTCCGGCCGTTCAAAGCTGAAGCGCAGCGGCCACAGCAGGAAGCAGGCCACCGCGATCAGCTGCGCACTGAACAGCCGCAGCGCGTGCCGGTCCAGCTCGAGGCGCTGCCGGCACAGGAAGAACGAGATCGCATAGAACAGGTCGATCGACCAGTACGGCACGATCGTCCACGGCACGAACGGAATGTGCGCTTCCCAGGCGAACGCCATCACCGGCAGCGTGGCGTGGCGCCCGGCCATCCAATTGGCGAAGCCATAGCTGGCGAAGAAGAACGGACCCAGCAGCACCAGCCACAGCAGCGCGCGCCGCCAGGGGCGCCCTGCCACGGCCAGCGGGGTGGCGGCCAGCGTCGCCATCACGCGGTCCGGCGCGCCAGCGACACGGTGAAGATGCCGAACTCGTCGATGCGCTGCGCCACCTTCTCGAAGCCGGCCAGGCGCACCAGCTCATCCATTTCCTGCTGGGTACGACGGCGCATCACCCACGCCGCACCACCGCGGTGGCTGGTCAGCGCGCGGGCGATGAATTCCAGCTGCGGGTGCCAGGGCTGGCCGGTATAGGCCAGGTAGCCGCCCACCGGCACGGTCGCGGCGATGCCCTGCAGCGAACGCAGCACCGCATCGTTGTCGGGGAACAGTTCGTACAGGCCCGACACCACCGCCAGCGTCGGCGCCGGGTCGACCTGCGCCAGCTGCGCCGGGTCGAATGCATCGCCCTGTTCGAAGCGGGCGATGTCGGTCGCCCCCAGGCGTTCGATCAAGGCCTGGCCCTGGGTCACGTTCAGTTCGCTGAAATCGCGCAGCACGATGCGCTCGGCGCGCTGTTCGCCCTGCCCCAGTGCTTCCAGCACGTAGCGCCCGTGGCCTGCGGCCACGTCCAGCACGCGTACCGGCGTGCCCTGCCCGCGCAGGCGCTGGGCGGCGTCGCGCAGCAGTTCCTGCAGGTGCTGGCCACGGATGCGGATGCCGCGCCAGCCGATCGCGTCGAGGTAGTTGCGGTCGACCATGCGGCCCAGCGGGCCCTTGCCGCGCGCTTCGTCGCGGTAGATGTAGTCCAGCGTGCTGCCCGAATCGAAGCCGGTCTGCAGGCCCAGGGCGATGCCTTCAGAGAGCGTGCCGCCGACGCGCAGGCCGCCACGCACCACGCGCCAGCGCAGGTCGGCCAGGCTGTTGCGCTCCGGCGGCCAGGCCAGTATTTCCGATTCTTCGAAGGTCGGGCCATGGCGGTGCGCATCGCGCCGCGACAGTTCGCGCAGCGGCTCGGCGAAGCGTGCCTGGATGAAGCTGCGGATGCGCGCCAGCGCCGGCGCGCGGTCACGTTCGCCGAGGGTATCGTGGAAGAAGCCCGGCAGGTGCACACGTTCCTTGATCGGGCTGGACAGGCGCTCGTAGAAGCGGTCCTGCGGGCCACGGTGCACCACGAAATCCGAACCGGATACCAGCAGCTGCACCGGCACACTGATCGCCTGCGCATCTGCCACGATGCGGTCGGCAGCCTCGTACAGACCCAGCAGCACGCGCACCGAGATCGGCCGGGTGATCAGCGGATCGGTGCGGTAGCTTTCCACACGTGCCGGATCGTGGGTCAGCCACTGCGGCTTGACGTAGCTGTTGACGAAGAAGTTGCCGCGCAGCTTCTGCATCAGGGTCAGGCCAGCGCGCGCGAACGGCACGTACAGCTTCACCTTGAACGCCGGCGAAGCCATGACCAGCGCGCGCAGGCGCGGCGCGTAGTCGTGCACCCAGGTGGCGGCCACCACGGCACCCACGCTCTGCGCGATCACCACGATGTCCTCCACCGCAATGCCGTGCTCGGCACCGATGTGGGCGATGAAGCTGTCCAGGTCGCGCACCAGCGCCGGGAAACCCGGTGCATCACCGCGCGCGCCCGGCGAACGGCCGTTGCCGCGCGCATCCCAGGCGAAGAACGCGGTGTCGGGCAGGTCCAGCTCATCGACCAGGTGGGTGACCCGGCCGGAATGCTCGTGGCCGCGGTGCAGCAGCACGATGGCCTTGGCCGGCGTGGTCGTCGTGGTGCTCGCCCAGTACCGGTAGAACAGCGGTACCTGGTCGAAGCTTTGGAATTCCTGTTCCTGCGCCTGACGCATGCAATCTCCAGATTGTCTTGTTGTTTGTCGTTGATTACTGCGGCGGAGTCGCCGCTTCCTGCAGCCCGCGGCGGACGCGGTTGATCATCGTCAGCACGCACAGTGCGGCCATGGCCGCAGCCACGCCAGTGACCGTCATCGCGCCAATCCACCCGAACGCCAGCAGCAGGCCCAGCGCCCCGATCACGAAGGCGCGGTCGCTCTTGCCCATCGGGCCGTCGTAGCGGCGGCTGGCACCAACCATCAGCCCCAGTACGCCGGCGTATTCGCTCAGCGCCGCGGTCCAGGCCAGCAGCCACAACGCCTCGGGCCGTACGCCCGGCACGCCGAGCAGAGCGAGGTAGAGCGCGGCGTCGGCGATCACATCGCACAACTCGTTCAGGTAGGCACCCAGCTTCGACTGCTGGCCGAACTCGCGGGCCAGCATGCCGTCCACGGCGTTGAGGGCCATGCGCAGCAGCATCCACAGCGGCAGCAGCAGGTACAGCAGCGGCTGCGTGGGCGCGCAGCACCATACGGCGGCGGCCACCAGCAGCGAGACCACGGCGGCAGCCACGGTCACCGTGTTGGCGGTGATGCCGAGGCGGTAGAGCCCGCGCACGGCCGGACGCAAGAGGTCCTGGAAACGTCCTTTCAAAGCATAGATCGACACGATCTGAACCCGCTGATCCCTGGCAGTTCCGGCATAGCCTACCCCATGGCGTGTTCAGCCCGGCATGCCGATGCAGGCCGTTTTCCCCTGCCGGGGCCAGCAAAGCGCGCCGGCAGCGCCCGCCACCGCCCCCCACGAACTACAATATCGGCCCCGCTCCGCTGCCGATTGCCCTGTCCCCATGACTGCTGATCTGTTGCCCGTCCGTCGGGCCCTCCTTTCCGTTTCCGACAAGACCGGCCTGGTCGAGCTGGCCACCGCGCTGGCCGCCCGCGGCGTCGAGCTGCTGTCCACCGGCGGCACCGCCAAGGCGATCCGCGATGCGGGCCTGGCCGTGAAGGACGTGGCCGACGTCACCGGTTTCCCGGAAATGATGGACGGCCGGGTCAAGACCCTGCACCCAATGGTGCACGGCGGCCTGCTGGGCCGTTCGGGCCTGGATGACGCGGTGATGGCCGAGCACGGCATCGGCGCCATCGACCTGCTGGTACTGAACCTGTACCCGTTCGAATCGGTCACCGCCAAGGCCGACTGCACCCTGGCCGACGCGGTGGAGAACATCGACATCGGCGGCCCGGCCATGCTGCGCTCGGCGGCCAAGAACTTCGCCCGCGTGGCGGTGGCCACCGACCCGTCGCAGTACGCCGAACTGCTGGCCTCGCTGGACGCCAACGACGGCCAGCTGAGCGCGGGCACCCGCTTCGCCTTCTCGGTGGCCGCGTTCAACCGCGTCGCCCAGTACGACGCGGCCATCAGCAACTACCTGTCGGCGGTCACCGCCACCGATGCTGCCGTGCCGGCGCGTGCCGAGTACCCGGCGCAGATGAATTCCACTTTCGTGAAGGTGATGGACCTGCGCTATGGCGAGAACCCGCACCAGAGCGGCGCGTTCTACCGCGACCTGTACCCGGTGCCGGGCACCCTGGCCACGTTCCAGCAGCTGCAGGGCAAGGAACTGAGCTACAACAACCTGGCCGATGCCGATGCGGCGTGGGAATGCGTGCGCCAGTTCGATGCGCCGGCCTGCGTCATCGTCAAGCACGCCAACCCGTGCGGCGTGGCCGTCGGTGCCGGCAACGGCGATGCCTACGAGCTGGCCTACGCCACCGACCCGACCAGCGCCTTCGGCGGCATCATCGCCTTCAACAAGCCGCTCGATGCGGCCACTGCGAAGGTCATCCTCGACCGCCAGTTCGTCGAAGTGCTGATCGCCCCCGACTACGAGCCGGCCGCGCTGGAATACGCGCTGAAGAAGGCCAACGTTCGCGTGCTGCGCATCCCGCACGGTGATGGCCTGAACAACTTCGACAGCAAGCGCGTGGGCTCGGGCCTGCTGCTGCAGTCGTCGGACAACCGCGGCATGACCCGCGACGAACTGAAGGTGGTCAGCAAGCTGGCGCCGACCGACAAGCAGTTCACCGACCTGCTGTTCGCCTGGAACGTGGCCAAGTTCGTGAAGTCCAACGCGATTGTGTACGCCAAGGACAACCGCACGATTGGCGTCGGCGCCGGCCAGATGAGCCGCGTCTATTCCGCGCGCATCGCCGGCATCAAGGCGGCCGACGCGAACCTGGTGGTGGAAGGTTCGGTGATGGCCTCCGATGCGTTCTTCCCGTTCCGCGATGGCATCGACGCCGCAGCGGCCGCCGGCATCAAGGCCGTCATCCAGCCGGGCGGTTCGATGCGCGATGCTGAAGTGATCGCCGCCGCCGACGAACATGGCCTGGCCATGGTGTTCACCGGCGTTCGCCACTTCCGCCACTGATCCTGGAGCGACACGGATGTCCGCAGTTTCGATCAAGCCCCTGGTCCTGCCTGCCCTGATGGGCGCGGCCCTGCTGGCCGGCTGCAAGCCGGCCGCCGAGCCGGCACCCGCCTCTGGCCCCCAGGCAGATGCGCTTCCAGCGGCCAGCACCGCAGCGGCCGGGCATGTCAGCCGCACCGCGCGTCTGCAGGCCTTCCTGACCGCGCGTTACGGCAAGGACGCGCAGCTGTCCGACGGCTGGCGCGGCAACTGGACGCAGGACGGCGACACCCGCCCGGTCGACTGGGCGGTCTGCGCCGAACAGCCGGTGGTCAGCGGTGACAGCTGGCAGCAGCTGCTGGCGGTGTGCGGCGAAGTGGTCGACGCCGGCCATGCCGACGCGGGCACCATCGATTACTACGTGCTGCGCCCGTCTGGCGATGGCTTCGAGGTGGCGGCCGAGCTGACCGGCGGCACCTATGGCAGCAGCGGCCGCCCGGGCAGCGTCCAGGTCCTGCGCTTCGGCAGCGATTTCTACGGCTTCCGCAACGTCAGCGGCTGGTACGGCCAGGGCTATTCGCTGCAGACGCAGAGCTTCATCCTGCCCGGCCCGAACGGTCTGGTGGATGCCGGCAGCGTGCGCAGCCACATCGACAACACCGCGGCCTACGACTGCGACGACGCCGAGCAGGCCGAAGACTGCCGCACCCGCATGTTCGACTTTGATTTCGAACTGCGCATGGACGACAGCAACCGCAGCGCGCGCATCTGGCCGCTGCTGATCGAGGAATCCGGCAGCAGCTGTGGCGGCAGCAACGTGCGCCGCACGCACCGCTTCAGGCTGGATCCGAAGACCTGGACCTATTCCTTCCCCGACGCGCTGCAACGCGAGGGCTGCGAGTGAACCACGCGCGCCGCCGGGGGCATCGCCCTTCCCTTCCCACGCAATCTGGAATCTCGTGATGAACGTACTTGTCATCGGCTCTGGCGGCCGCGAACACGCCCTGGCATGGAAGCTGGCCCAGTCCTCCCGTGTCGCCGAAGTGATCGTGGCGCCCGGCAATGCCGGCACCGCCAACGAAGACAAGTGCCGCAACGTGGCGGTGAAGGTGACCGACATCGACGGCCTGCTGGCGCTGGCCCAGGCCGAAGGCGTGGCGCTGACCGTGGTCGGCCCGGAAGTGCCGCTTGTGGCCGGCGTGGTCGACCGCTTCCGCGCCGCCGGCCTGCGCATCTTCGGGCCGACCGCCGCCGCCGCGCAGCTGGAAGGCAGCAAGGCCTACGCCAAGGATTTCCTGGCCCGCCACAACATCCCCACCGCGTTCTACGCCGTGCACACCGAGGTAGACGCCGCGCTGGCCTACATCCGCGAGAAGGGTGCACCGATCGTAGTCAAGGCCGATGGCCTGGCTGCCGGCAAGGGCGTGATCGTGGCGATGAACCAGGCCGAGGCCGAGGATGCGGTACGTGACATGCTCTCGGGCAACGCCTTCGGCGATGCCGGCGCGCGCGTGGTCATCGAGGAGTTTCTTGATGGCGAGGAAGCCAGCTTCATTTCGATGGTCGACGGCGTGCACGCGCTGCCGATGGCCACCTCGCAGGACCACAAGCGCGTCGGCGACGGCGACACCGGCCCGAACACCGGTGGCATGGGCGCCTACTCGCCCGCGCCAGTGGTGACGCCCGAGGTGCACGCGCGGGTGATGCGCGAGGTGGTGAACCCGACCGTGCAGGGCATGATCGCCGACGGCATCCCGTTCACCGGCTTCCTCTATGCCGGCCTGATGATCGATGCCAGCGGCGCGCCGAAGGTGATCGAGTTCAACGTGCGCTTCGGCGACCCGGAAACCCAGCCGGTGATGCTGCGCCTGCAGTCGGACCTGGTGGACCTGGTGGAAGCGGCCATCGATGGTCGTCTGGGCCAGGTGGACGCGCAGTGGGATCCGCGCCCGTCGCTGGGCGTGGTGCTGGCCGCCAAGCCTTATCCGGAAGCGCCGATCACCGGCGACGTGATCTCCGGCCTGGACGACGTGCCCGCCAACGCCAAGGTGTTCCATGCCGGCACCGCGCTGGATGCACAGGGCCAGGTGCTCAGCGCCGGCGGCCGCGTGCTGTGCGTGGCCGCGCTGGGCGACAGCGTGCGCGAGGCGCAGGCCAACGCGTATGCCGGCGTGGCCAAGGTGACGTGGGCCAACGAGTTCCACCGCACCGACATCGGCTGGCGCGCGATCGCACGCGAGGGGTGAGGCAGGCGCAGCATCAGGGCATCCACGCATGGCGTGGATCTACCACTGATGTCGTTCATGCTTGGCGTGGATTGAACACCACGGAAAAGCAAGGGCCCGGCATAACCGGGCCTTTGCTTTACAGGACTGCTTCGAGCCCCTTCCGATCAATCAGGTTGAGCAACTTCAGTGATGGTCCGCTGGGCTTCTTCTCGCCTTGTTCCCAGCTGCGTACGGTGGAAACGCTGGTATTGAGAACGCCTGCAAAGACCGGCTGACTGAGCCTCAGCGAGGTACGCAGCGCTCGGATCTGGGCACTGCTGTAGTCGGGAACAGGCTCAAGACAGAGCGCCTCGTAGCTGCTCAACCGGCGTTTGTCGATGAAGCCATGCGTGTGCAGGCTCACAGCAGCATCGTGCACCGCCTCAGGAAGCGCACTTCTCGCGCGCCTTCGCTCAAGGGCCTTCGCCATGGCAGATCTCCTGTAAATCCCCGTACTCCACGGCACGCTTCAACTGTGCCCCGCTCATTTTCAGAAATTCCGATGCGTACAACTGCAGCGCATCTCGTTCCACATTTTTTGAAGAGGCCTCCGCCAGGATCTGCATCCACCAGACCCGCTTCCATTTCCATTACCGCCCGGCACAAGGCTGCGTCGGACAGCATGGTCCTGCGTATGCTGCGATTGAAAGCTCGAGTACGGAATACGCGCGACATGATCATGCCGTGCCACCGAGTGGTACGGCGTGAACATCAGCATCCAGCGCATGACGCGGTCGGCACAGTCCCCGTCCCGCCCTCAGAGCAAATCCACGCCATGCGTGGATACGCCCCACAAACAAAAAGGCCCGGCATTGCCGGGCCTTTCTTCATTCCAACGCCTTCCCGCTTACGCGGTGAACAGCGCCTTCATCTTCTTCAGCGCGTTCGCTTCGACCTGGCGGATGCGCTCGGCGGACACGCCATACTCATCGGCCAGTTCCTGCAGCGTCACCTTGCTGTCGGCATCCAGCCAGCGGCGGCGGATGATGTCGCGCGAGCGGGCATCCAGCTCGGCCAGGCCTTCGCGCAGCAGTTGCATCTGGTTGTCTTCGCTGTCCTCGCGCTCGTAGGCCATCGACGGATCTTCGTCGTTGGACACCAGGAACGCAGCCGGCGACGGCGGCGCATGATCGTTGTCCTCGTCGGTCGGCGCATCGAAACCGATATCGCGACCGGACAGGCGCGATTCCATTTCCATGACCTCGCGCTCGGACACGTTCAGGTCCTTGGCGACGGCGCTGACTTCGGCCGCGTTCATCCAGCCCAGCCGCGTCTTCGACTTGCGCAGGTTGAAGAACAGCTTGCGCTGCGCCTTGGTCGTGGCGACCTTGACGATGCGCCAGTTCTTGAGGATGAACTCGTGCATTTCCGCACGGATCCAATGCACGGCGAAGGACACCAGGCGCACGCCCATGTCGGGGTCGAAGCGCTTGACCGCCTTCATCAGGCCGATGTTGCCTTCCTGGATCAGGTCGCCCAGCGCAAGGCCGTAGCCGTTGTAACCGCGGGCCACGTGCACCACGAAGCGCAGGTGCGAATGCACCAGCTCACGTGCGGCGTCCAGATCGTCACCGTCGCGGAAACGACGGGCCAGGTCCTGTTCGTCATCGACCGACAGCACCGGAATCTGGTGCACGGCACCGATGTAGGCGTCCAGCGAACCGAGCGCACTGGGAATCGGGAGATTGTTTGCCACAAGGGCAGTATAGGTATTCTGGCTCATAGGGCTCATCTTAGCAGTCCGGCTTTTGGACTGCTAAAGCGGGAGGAAGTTCCAGTGTTCCGTGAACAGAACACTGGGCGATTCAACATCCCTACCCTATCGCGAATTGATGACAATGGCGAGCGGGCTCGACCGTGGTCGAATTCTTTAAAAATCAACCACTTGAAGAGAATCAGGTGCATGAATGGTCGTTTTGGGCCGCAAAATCCCACGGCGCCACCCCATTCAGCCCGGCGATGTTGCCGGTCGTTCAGCCCAGGGCCGCAGGACCGCCCTCGGGCGGCCTCAATAATATCCGGCCATGTTCAGGAAGAAGCCCTTCTGGTCGTACTTCAGCTCGGTCATGTCGTCGCTGAACTCGGTGAAGTTGTAGCCCACGCCGACCTTGAAGTTCTCGCCCACCCGCCGGTCCACGCCCAGCAGCCAGCCCTTGCGGACGCCACCGTCGCGCACCTTCAGCCAGCGGTGCTCGGCCAGCCCTTCCCACTCCGCGAACAGGCGGTAGCGCAGCTGCAGGGCGGCGAAGTCGGCGCGGCTGTCCAGCCAGGCGCCCTCGCCACGGCCGGTGCGGTAGTCGCCCCAGCGCGAGGCCAGCTTGGCCGCCATCTCCCAGCGCTCGCCGATCTGGCGGATGCCTTCCAGCGACAGCACCTGCGAACGCTGGTCGTACAGGTTGCCGCCTTCCTGGCCCAGCGACGCCACGTCATAGAGGTAGGTGAACTTGCCGAAGCCGGCCCAGCGCGTGTTGTCGTGCGGGCGCCAGGCGAAGCCAACATTGGTTTCCACCAGCTTGGCATCGGCCACCGGATTGATCCGGTCCTGGGTGTCGGCGTAGTTCGCGCGCAGGGCGAAGCGCCAGTCTTCGTTGAGCTTGTACAGCAGGCGGTTGGTGGTCACCCACTGCTCGCGCTGCTCGGCGCCGCTGTCGCGGCGGTATTCCAGCTTGCTGCTCCATTGCGCCACCGCATCGGTACGGCCGCCGCTGACGCTGTACGCACGGCGGTTGATGCGGCCCACGGTGGATTCCAGCTCGCCGTCCATCAGGGTGAAGCCCAGGTTCCAGCCCTGAGCCGGGTAGAAGTCCATGCCGAAGGTGTGCACCAGGCCCGCGCTGTCCTGGCGGCGGTCCTTCAGGTACTGGCTTTCGTTGTAGACGTTCACCTGGTTGCTCAGGCGCCAGCGCTGGCCGACCGTCCAGCCGCTCTGCAGGCCGCTGTCGAACAACGGATCGGTGCCGGTGCGGTCGGTGCTGTAGCTGTAGCTGCCGTACAGGCTGTGGTCGGGCGCCATGCGGTACTCGGCATCGACCTTGCCGCCGTGGCCGCGGCTGCCGCTGCTCAGTTCGGCACCGACGCTGCTGCGGTCGCCGAACAGGTAGCGCGCGCCCAGGGTCAGCAGATCGTTCTTCTCGTAGGCACCGCCGTCATCGTCCAAGGTCACCTGGCCGGTGCCGTACAGCTCCCACGAGGAGCCGAAGCGCTGGCGGTAACCGATCGCCGCCAGCAGCGCGGAGACATCCTGCAGCTCCTGCTCCTCGCGCACCCGGCGCAGTTCGCCGGTCAGCTGGCCATCGTTGCCCAGCCGCCATTCGGCGGTCAGCTGGCTCTGCTCCAGCGCCAGTTCGCCCTGCTCGGTGCGGGTGTGGCGGCCGTACAGGCTGAAATCATCGGTGAGGTAGCCGAGGAACTCCGCGCCGTATTCCTGGATCGGCAGGCCGGTGTCCTGGCGTGCCACCGAGAAGCCAGCGTCGACGTCGCGCCACCACGCGCCCAGGCTCCAGTCCTGGGTGGTCCAGCCGAGCTCGCGCAGGTTGGCGCGCGCTTCCACTGCCGAGGCCTTGCCCGAACGGCGGCCTTCATACGGATTTCGGCGGATGAAGCTGAGGCCGCCGTTGTCCGAATAGAACACCGGCGCCGCAGTCGCATCGGTGCGGGTCTGCTCCATCTTCAGGTAGGTGCCGCGGCCGGCCTGCAGGGTCAGGTCGGCGCCCTTCAGGCTGTAGTTCTCGCCGCTGCGGTTTTCTTCCACCCAAGTGCCACCCACCGCCACGTGGTCGCCGATCCACTGGCGGCCGCGCGCGCCGTAGGTCACGTCGTTGCTGCTGAAGCCCAGCGGCACGTATTCGTAGTCCACCAGCAGCAGCTGGTCGTAGCCGTCCAGCGGCATGTCGCGGGTGATGCTGCGCACGTTCTCGCGGGTCAACTGCGCCAGCGGCCGGGTCAGGATCAGCCGGCCCTGCAGATCGTCGATCTCGTAGTCCACACCTTCCTGCAGGGTGGCGCGGGTTTCGGTGCGGCCGGTGGTGCGGTCGCGCACTTCCAGCACCACCTGTTCCGAGCCCGGCAGCAGGTCGGTATGACGCAGGTAGTACAGGCTGCCGCCGGTGCCGAGGAATTCGCTGTGGCCCGGCGCCGACTGCGCTTCCGACCCGAACACCTTCAGCTGCGAACGCGCTTCACCCAGCGGCGTGGCCGACAGCGAGCGCCAGTTCAACGCGCCGCCGTACAGCGAACGCACGTACTGGCCGTACTCGGTGCCGGTGATGCCGGTGGCGAAGTTGCCCCACAGGGCCTGGCTCTGGTCCCAGTCCACGCGCAGGTACAGGCGGCCCTGGGTGTCGACGTCGCGGTAGGTGGTGGAATCGTCGCCGTACACCGGGTAGTACAGGTCCGGGTCGAGGCGACGGAACACATCCTGCGCATCGGCGCGGCTGAAATCGCGGAACAGGTACTTCAGCTCGCGGTCCTGGGTGTCGGCCTGCGCGGTCACCAGATACTTGCCGCGCATCTTGCCCTTCAGGTAGAACGCCAGCCGGCCTTCGCTGAGGAAGCCATCGGTGTCGCGGTCATCGGCGGCCAGTGGCTGCACGTTGCCACTGGCACTGTTCTTTGACAGGGTCACATCGGCGATGGCGACCAGGAACAGGTAGCGGCCGGTCACGTCCACGTCCAGCTGGCGCTGCGCCGACGGTGCATCGCGCGATTCCACCCGCACGTCATAGCGGTGCTGGCCGACCGGCTCGAGGAACTCGGCGGCGAACTTCTGTTCCAGGTCGACCGGGAAATCCTGGCCGTTGATGCGCACGCGGCTGTTCGGCTCCAGGTTGCGGCCGTACAGGCGCACGCGCGAGCCGTGGATGGGAATGTTCTGCAGGCGCAGCATGCTCTGCCCGTAGATGCTGTTGCTGACCTGCAGGTCCTGCGCGTTGGCCCCGTCCAGCGCCTGGCCCAGGGTCTTCTGCACGTTGTCGCGGGTCACCTGCAGGCCACGGTCGAAGTCGGCCGGAGTGACCAGCTGGATGCGCTGGATCTGCGTTTCATCGAACGCACCGCCGGCACCGTACGCACGCGCTACGTAGATCAGTTCATCACCGGTGCGCAGCTTGAACTGCTCCGGCACGCTGCCATCCCATTCGGCATCGCCCACGTAGTCGGACGGCAGCTCGATGCGCGCCAGCGGGGTCACCAGGTCGGTGTCGGTGCCGCGGTACAGGGTGACTTCCAGCTTGTCGATGAAGGAGGCGTAGTTGTTGTAGCTGTGGAAGCGCAGCGGGCGGATCACCCGGCCGTTTTCGAACGGCACGGTGGCCGCGGCCTGCACGCTCAGGCTGGGCGGCACCATGCTCGGATCTTCAGTGGCCCAGACCACGCCGCCGTTGGGCAGCTCGGCCATGAACTGGCCGCCACGCGCGGACACGTCGGGGGTGACCGCCGGTGCCAGCGGCACACTACCGGTGGCCGATGGATCACTGTGGCCTGGCAGGGGCAGCAGCGGCGCATCGGCGTCATCACCGATCCGCAGCAGCTCACCGTCATTGCTGCGGCAGGTATCACCCTCGCAGCGCACATCGTTGGCCGGTACCGGCACGCTCTGCTGGGCCAGCACCGGGGGAGTGGCCAGCAGCAGGGCGAACACGCTGCAGGACATCGCATGGGGAAGCAGGGCGCGCACGATCAGGGCAGGACTCCGGTGGTTGGTCTTCATCTCAGCGCCCCTCCCCGCTGCGGGAACCGGCCGGCGGTAGCACCCCGCCGGCCGGCTCGATCGCCAGCTGCTGCAGCACGCGGCCATTGCTGCCGTGCACTTCGATACGTGTGGCGGCCGCGACCCCGGCCGGCAGGCGGCTGGCCAGTGCATCGCGCACCGTCTGCGCACGCTGCCCGGCCAGGGCCTCCTCGCCCGCCGCAGCGACCAGCAGCACGCGGCCCCCGCCGCGCGCCACCAGTGCCTGGGCGGCCTTGTCCAGCACGCCCGCACGGTCGGCTGCCAGCGTGGCGCTGCCGCTGGCGAACAGTGCCTGGCCAAGTTCCACCCGGGCCGGACGCGGCACGACGGCGGCGGGCGCGCTTTCGCTGCTCAGGGCACCGTCCGGCATGCGCACGCCGAAATCGAAGCGCACCGGCAGTCCGGGAGTGATGCGCCGTACCAGCGGGTTGGGCGTGGTGAAGCGCGCACCGGCCGGCAGCGTCGACGGATCGACCTTGAGGATGAAGTTGCGGCCGCGTGCTTCGCCGCCCGGAATGCCGACCAGGTGGTAGCGACCGAAGGCATCGGTTTCCATCACCAGGCCTTCCACCGCCGCCACGCGCACGCCGGGGATGCCGCGCTCGCCATCGTCCTGGATGCCGTTGCCGTTGCGGTCGTCGAACACGCTGCCGACGATCAGGCTTTCATCCAGCAGCGGATCGACGCTGACATCGACGTCGGCCGTGGCCACGTTGGCGATGCTGCGGTTCTGCCCGTCGATGGCGGTGATGCGGTTGGTGTGCACCCCGGTGCCGGTACCCGCGCCGACGCGCAGGTAGTAGACCACCGTGGCGCGCTCGCCCACCGGCACGTCGATGCCGTCGATGCGCAGCGGCTGCACGCCGCTGGTGCGTGCATCGTTGTCGGCATCCTGCACCGCGAAGGCACCGCTGACGAAGGTGAAGCCCGGCGGCAGCGTATCCAGCAGCGTGGCGCCGTTGGCATCGACCTCACCCACGTTGTCGATGGTGACGGTATAGCGCACCAGGTCGCCGATCTGCGCCGTGCGCTTGGCGGCCACCTTGGTCAGGCGCAGCACGGCCTGCTGGCCGGCCACCGTCACCGCCACGCTGGCTTCGGCGCACAGCGGGATCGGCACGCTCAGGTCGCACACGCGGTAGCGGAAGCTGTCGGTACCGCTGAAGTCCGCGGCCGGGGTGTAGGTGCACACCCCGTTGGCGCACTGCACGCTGCCGTGCGCGGCGGCTGCGGCCACCTGCAGCGAGGCCGGGTCCAGCGGCGCGCTGCGGGCGCTGTCGTTGGCCAGCACGTTGATCAGCAGCGGGCCACTGGTCTCCGCAGTCACCGCATCGTCGGCCAGAGTCAGCACGTTCGGCTCCACCGCGATGGTCACCGATGCACTGGCACACATCGACGGATCGGCGACATCGCAGACCTGGTAATCGAAACTCTGGATACCGGCGAAGTTGGCCAGCACCGCAAAGCGGATGCGCCTGTTCGGCAGCACCGTGGCATCGCCGTACGGCGGCGGCGCGGTGATGGTGACGGTGACCGTGGCCGGATCCACCGGCGTGCCATCCACGCGGTCGTTGCCGAGCACGTCGATGTCCACCACGCCGTTCTGTGGCATGTCGATCCGGTCATCCTCGGCCACCACGCCCGGCTCGGCGGCGATGACGGTCACGGTGACGGTACCCACATCGCAGACGGTGGGCTGGCTGACCAGGCACAGCGTGTAGGTGGTGCTGTAGCTGCCCGGCGCCAGGCCCGCGGCCACGTCCACCCAGCCATCGGTGCCGAAGGTCAGTGCGTTGGTGGCCACCGGCACGAAGTTGACCTGGGCCGGATCCAGCGCGGCACTGTTGAAGGTGTCGTTGGCGAACACGTTGAGCAGGCGGGTGCGGCCTTCCGGCCCGACCGGGCCACCCGTGTCGTCCACCGCCAGCAGCGCGCCCACCGGGCCCTGCACCAGCACGGTGGCGATGGCGGTGGTGCAGTTGGTCGGCACGCCGTTCTCGCACAGCTGGTAGGCCAGCTGCACCTGCCCGGCCTGCACGCCCGGGGCCACCATGATCTGGCCCTGGTTGTTCATGGTGTAGCCCGGCGTGCTGCCGGTCAGGCTGGCCACCACGCTGCCGACCGGCGGCGGCGAGACGGTGTTGAAGCTGTCGTTGTCCAGCACCGAGCGGGCGATGGTGCCGCCCACCGACGGATCGACCGGCGTGCTGCTGAAGTCATCGTTGACCGCCAGCACCACGTTGGCCGCGCCGCCCACGTTGAAGGTGACGGTGGCCGTGCTGCACAAGGCCGCGTTCGGCGCCGGCAGGCAGACCTGGTAGGTGAAGCTGACCGGCCCGCTGGTGCCCACCGGCGGGGTGTAGGTGAAGCTGCCATCGGCGTTGAACTGCAGGCCGGCCGGGGTCGCGCCCTGCACGCTCCACACCGAACCCGCCGGCATGTTGTCGTTGCCGGCCACGCTGTTGGCCAGGGTCTGCCCGGCCTGCACGCTGAAGGCATCCGGCTGCGGCGCGGGGCTGACCACCGCGGTCACGCTGGCGGTGGCGCAGTTGCCGGGCGCGGCCACTTCGCAGACCTGGTAGGTGACCGTGGTCGGCCCGGAGGTGACACCGGTACCGATGCTGATCGTGCCATCCGGGTTGATGCCGAAACCGGCCGGTGCGCCGACCAGGGTCAGGGCGACGGTACCGGCCGCCGGCGGCGAGACGCCGTTGAGCGAATCGTTGGCCAGCACGCTGGGCGTGGTACCGCCCGGGGCGATGCCGCTGAAGGTGTCATCGCCCGCCACCAGGGTGCCGGTGTTGACGTTGAGGGTGACCGACGCGGTACCGCACTGCGCGGCATTGGGCGCCGGCAGGCACACCTGGTAGGTGAAGGTGACTGCGCCGAGGGTGCCGGCCGGTGGCGTGTAGGTGAAGCTGCCATCGGCGTTGAACACCAGGCCCGGCGGCGTTGCGCCCTGCACGCTCCAGGTCGAACCGGCCGGCATGTTGTCGTTGCCGGCCACCGTGTTCGACAGCACCTGGCCCGCACGCACGCTGAAGGCATCCGGCTGCGGCGCCGGGCTGACCACCACGCTCACCAACGCGTTGGCGCAGTTGCTGGGCGCGGCCACTTCGCACACCTGGTAGGTGATGCTGGTCGGGCCGGACGGCACCCCGCTGCCGATGCTGATCGTGCCATCGGGGTTGATGCTGATGCCGGCCGGTGCGCCGACCAAGCCCAGGGTCACCGTGTTCGCCGGCGGCGGGGTGACGCCATTGAGGGAGTCGTTGCCTAGCACGCTGGGCGTGGTGCCGCCCGGAGCGATGCCGGTGAAGCTGTCATCGCCGGCCACCAGGGTGCCGGTGTTGACGTTGAGGGTGACCGTGGCGGTGCCGCACAGCGCCGCATCCGGTGCCGGCAGGCAGGCCTGGTAAGTAAAGGTGACTGCTCCGGTGGTGCCCACCGGCGGCGTGTAGGTGAAGCTGCCATCGGTGTTGAACACCAGGCCCGGCGGCGTGGTGCCCTGCACGCTCCAGCCGGAGCCGGCCGGCAGGTTGTCGTTGCCGGCCACCGAGTTGGACAGCACCTGGCCGGCCTGCACGCTGAAGGCATCCGCCTGCGGCACGGGGCTGACCACCACGGCCACCGTGGCGGTGGCGCAGTTGCTGGGCGCGGCCGCTTCGCACACGCGGTAGGTCAGCGTGGTGGCACCCGAGGTGACACCGCCGCCGATGCTGATCGTGCCGTCGGCATTGATCGCGAAGCCGGCCGGTGCACCGACCAGGGCCAGGGTGACCGTACCGGCCGCCGGCGGCGACACGCCATTGAGCGCATCATTAGCCAGCACGCTGGGCGTGGTACCCCCCGGGGCGATGCCGCTGAAGCTGTCGTTGCCCGCCAGCAGGGTGCCGGTGCCGATGTTGAAGCTGACCGTGGCGGTGTTGCACAGCGCCGCATTCGGTGCGGGCAGGCAGGCCTGGTAGATGAAGTCGACCACGCCGGTGGTACCGGCCGGCGGCGTATAGGTGAAGCTGCCATCGGTGTTGAACACCAGGCCCGGCGGGGGCGCGCCCTGCACGCTGAAGCTGGCGCCGGCGGGCAGGTTGTCGTTGCCCGCCACCGTGTTGGACAGCACCTGGCCGGCCTGCACGCTGAAGGCATCGGCCTGCGGTACCGGGCTGACCACTAGGTTGACCGTGGCGGTGGCGCAGTTGCTCGAGGCTGCCGCTTCGCAGACCTGGTAGGTCAGCGTGGTGGTGCCGGAGGTGACGCCGGTGCCGACGCTGACCGTGCCGTCGGCAGCGATGGTGAAGCCGGCCGGCGCACCCACCAGACTGACGGTGACGCTGCCAGCGGCCGGCGGCGACACGCCATTGAGCGAATCATTGGCCAGCACGCTGGGCGTGGTAGCGCCCGGCGCGATGCCAGTGAAGCTGTCGTTGCCGGCCACCAGAGTGCCGCTGTTGACGTTGAGGGTGACCGTGGCGGTGCCACACAGCGCCGCGTTCGGTGCCGGCAGGCAGGTCTGGTAGGTGAAGCTGACCGGGCCGGTGGTGCCCGCCGGCGGCGTGTAGCTGAAGCTGCCATCGCTGTTGAACAGCAGGCCCGCCGGCGTCGCACCCTGCACGCTCCAGGTCGAACCGGCCGACATGTTGTCGTTGCCGGCCACGTTGTTGTTCACCGACTGCCCCGCCTGCACGCTGAAGGCATCGGCTTGCGGCGCCGGGCTCACCACCATGTTGACGCTGGCGGTGGCGCAGTTGCTGGAGGCCGCCACTTCGCAGATCTGGTAGGTCAGCGTCGTGCTGCCCGACACCACGCCGCTGCCGACGCTGATCGTGCCATCCGGGTTGATGCCGAAGCCGGTGGGCGCACCCACCAGGCTCAGCGACACCGAGGCGGCCGGCGGCGGCGTCACGCCGTTGAGCGAATCGTTGGCCAGCACGCTGGGCGTAGCCGTGCCCGGGGCGATGTTGCTGAAGCTGTCATCGCCGGCCACCAGAGTGCCGGTGTTGACGTTGAGGGTGACCGTGGCGGTGCCGCAGACGCTGCCGTTCGGTGCCGGCAGGCAGGCCTGGTAGGTGAAGCTGACCGCACCGAGGGTGCCGACCGGCGGCGTGTAGGTGAAGCTGCCATCTGCGTTGAACACCAGGCCGGTGGGCGCGGTGCCCTGCACGTTCCAGCTCGAACCGGCCGGCATGCTGTCGTTGCCGGCCACGCTGTTGGCCAGCTGCTGCCCGGCCTGCACCGAGAAGGCATCGGCCTGCGGCGTCGGGGTCACCACGATGGTCACGCTGGCGGTGTCGCAGTTGTTGGCCGCCGCCGCTTCACACAGCTGGTAGGTCAGCGTGGTGGAACCGGCCAGCACGCCGCTGCCGACGGTGATCGTGCCATCCGGGTTCAGGGTGAAGCCGGCCGGCGCGCCCACCAGCGACAGCCGCACCCCGGCCGCCGGGGCCGGGCTGGCGCCGTTGAGGCGGTCATTGGCCAGCACGCTGGCCGCCGACGTGCCACCGGCAACCACGCCGGTGATGACGTCATCGCCAGCCACCAGGTCGCCGTTGTTGATGTTGAGGGTGAAGGTGGTGGTGCCGCACAGCGCCGCATTCGGGGCCGGCAGACAGGCCTGGTAGGTCACCGTGATCGGACCGGCGGTGCCGGCCGGCGGTGCATAGGTGAAGCTGCCATCGGTGTTGAAGGTCAGCCCGGCCGGTGCCGTGCCCTGCACGCTCCAGCTCGAACCCACCGGCATGTTGTCGTTGCCGGCGACGCTGCTGGCCAGCGTCTGCCCGGCCTGCACGGCGAAGGCATCCGGCTGCGGCGCCGGGCTGATCACGACCAGCACGCTGGCGGTGTCGCAGTTGGCCGGCGAGGCCGCCTCGCAGATGCGGTAGGTCAGCGTGGTCGCACCGGACTGCACGCCGGTACCCACGGTGATCAGGCCATCGGCGCTGATCGAGAAGCCGGCCGGTGCACCCACCAGGGCCAGCGTCACCGTACCGGCCGCCGGCGGCGACACGCCGTTGAGCGAATCGTTGGCCAGCAGGCTGGTGCCCACGGTGCTGCCCGGCGCGATGTTGCTGAAGCTGTCGTCGCCGGCGACCAGGGTGCCGTTGTTGATGGTGATCGTGGCAGTGGTGACGCCACAGACCGCCGCATTCGGCGCAGGCAGGCAGACCTGGTAGTCGAAGGTGACCACGCCCAGGCGGCCCGGCGGCGGCGTGTAGGTGAAGGCGCCGGTGGCGGTCATCACCAGGCCATCCGGCGCGGTGCCCTGCACGTTGTACAGCGCGCCCGGCGGCACGTTGTCGTTGCCGGCCACGCTGGCCGACAGCGTCTGCCCGACCTGCACGGCGAAGGCATCCGGCTGCGGCGACGGGCTGACCACCACGGTGACGCTGGCGGTATCGCAGTTGTTGGCCGCTGCGGCTTCGCAGATCTGGTAGATCAGGGTGACCGGACCGGAGACCGCGGTGGACGGCACGCTGATCGTGCCCTGCGCGGTGATCGCGTAACCGGCCGGCGCGCCGACCAGGCTCAGCACCACCGAGGAACCGGCCGGCGGCGAGTTGCCATTGAGCGAGTCGTTGGCCAGCACGCTGGCGCTGGAGGTGGTGCCGGCGGCGACACCGGTCAGGATGTCATCAGCAGCGACCAGCGCGCCGTTGTTGATGTTGAGGGTGAGCGTGGCGGTGCCACACAGGTTGGCATTGGGCGCCGGCAGGCAGACCTGGTAGGCCACCACCACCGGACCGCTGGTTCCGGCCGGTGGCGCATAGGTGTAGCTGCCATCGGTGTTGAAGCTGAAACCGGCCGGCGGCGTGCCCGGCAGGCTCCAGCTGGAACCGGCCGGCATGTTGTCGTTGCCGGCCACGGTGGCGCTGAGGCTCTGCCCCACCTGCACGGCGGCGGCATCGTCCTGCGGCGCCGGGTTGACCACCACGGTCACGCTGGCATTGGCGCAGTTGCCCGGCGCCACCGCTTCGCAGATCTGGTAGGTCAGCGTGGTCGGGCCGGACATCGCACCGCTGCCGGCGGTGATGGTGCCGTTCGGGTTGAGGGTGAACGCGGCCGGTGCACCGACCAGGCTCAGCACCACGTCGCCCGGCGCCGGCGGGCTGACGCCGTTGAGCGAGTCGTTGGCCAGCACGCTGGCAGCGGAGGTACCGCCCGGGGCGATGCCGGCCAGCGTGTCGTCACCGGCCAGCAGGGTGCCGTTGCTGACGTTCAGCGTAGCCTGCGCGGTGGCGCAGTCCGTGGCATTCGGTGCCGCCAGGCAGACCTGGTAGAGGAAGGTGACCGCGCCGGTGACGCCGGTCGGCGGCGTGTAGCTGAAGCTGCCATCGGTGTTGAACACCAGGCCGGCCGGCGGGGCGCCCTGCACGGTCCAGCTGGAACCGGCCGGCATCTTGTCGTTGCCGGCCACGCTGGCCGACAGCACCTGCCCGGCCTGCACGCTGAACACATCGGCCTGCGGTGCCGGCAGGACCACCAGCGCGATGCTGGCGGTGTCGCAGTTGCCGGTCACCGCTGCTTCGCAGGCCTGGTAGGTCAGGGTCAGCGGGCCGGACACGATGCCGGCAGGCACGGTCAGCACGCCATCGGCAGCGAGCGCGAAGCCGGCCGGTGCGCCGACCAGGCTGACCAGCACCGTACCGGCGGCAGGCGGCGAGACGCTGTTGAGCGAATCGTTGCCCAGCACGCTGGTCGCAGCGCTGCCGCCCGGCGCGATGGTGAAGCTGTCATCGACCGCAACCAGGTTGCCGTTGTTGATGTTGAGCGTCACCGTGGCGGTACCGCACAGCGCCGCATCCGGCGCGGGCAGGCAGGCCTGGTAGGTGAACGTCACCGGGCTGGGCGTATTGGCCGGCGCGGTGTAGGTGAAGCTGCCATCGGTGGTGAAGTCCAGGCCGTTGGGCACGGTGCCCTGCACCGAGAACTGCGAACCGGTCGGCAGGTTGTCGTTGGCGGCCACGTTGCCGTTGCTGATCGTGCCTGCGGCCTGCAGCGAATACGCATCGGCCTGCGGCGACGGCGCGATGACCAGGGCCACGGTGGCGGTATCGCAGTTGCTGGGCACGGCGGTTTCGCAGATCTGGTAGGTCAGCGTGGTCGCGCCGGAGAGCACGCCACCGGGCACCACGATGGTGCCGTCGGGGTTGATGGCGAAGCCGGCCGGGGCGCCGACCAGGCTGAGCTGCACGCTGGCCGGTGCCGGCGGCGTGGTGCCGTTGAGGCTGTCGTTGGCCAGCACGCTGGCGGTGGTGCCCCCGGCCGCGATGCCGCTGAAGCTGTCGTCCGCTGCAACCAGGGTGCCGGTGTTGACGTTGAGGGTGGCCGTGGCGGTACCGCACACCGCGATGTTGGGTGATGGCAGGCAGGCCTGGTAGGTGAAGGTGACCGCACCGGTGGTGCCCACCGGCGGCGTGTAGCTGAAGCTGCCATCGGCGTTGAACGCCAGCCCGGCCGGTGGGGTGCCCTGCACTGCCCAGCTGGAGCCGGCCGGCAGGTTGTCGTTGGTTGCCACGCTGGCACCGGTCAGGCTGGCACCGGCCTGCACGGCGAAGGCATCGGCCTGCGGCGCCGGGGTCACCACGAAGGTGATGGCCGCAGTGGCGCAGTTGGTCGGCGACGCGGTCTCGCACAGCTGGTAGGTCAGCGTGGTGGCACCGGCCACGGCACTGGCCGGAATCTGCACGCTGCCATCGTTGTTGATGACGAAGCCGGCCGGCGGTGCCACCAGCAGCAGCTGCACGGCGGCCGACGGCGGCGGGGTGACGCCGTTGAGGACGTCATTGGCCAGCACGCTGGGCGTGACCGAGCCGGCGGTCAGCGGCGCGGCGAAGGCATCGTCGTTGGCGACGATGGCACTGACCGCGATGGTGAGCGTGACGGTGGCGGTGCCGCACACCGCGGCATCCGGCGCGGGCAGGCAGGCCTGGTAGCTGAAGGTGACCGGGCCGAGGGTGCCGGCCGGCGGCGTATAGGTGAAGCTGCCATTGGCGTTGAACACCAGGCCCTGCGGCGGCGACGGCACGTTCCAGGTGGAACCGGCGGGCATCGCGTCATTGCCGGCAACATTGCCGGTGTTGGCCTGGCCGGCCTGCACGCTGAGGGTGTCGTTCACCGGCGTCGGCCGCACCACCAGGGCGATGCTGGCGGTGGCGCAGTTATTGGCTGCCGCCGTCTCGCACACCTGGTAGGTGAGCGTGGTGGCGCCACTGGCCGCATCAGCCGGCACCGACACGGTGCCGCTGGGGTTGATGCTGAAGCCAGCCGGTGCACCCACCAGCGACAGCGCCACGTTGGCCGGAGCCGGCGGACTGACGCCATTGAGGGTGTCATTGCCCAGCACGCTGGCCGTGGTGCCCCCCGGCGCGATCGCACCGAAGCTGTCGTTGTTGGCCAGCAGTGCACCGTTGTTGATGTTCAACGTCACCGTGGCGGTCCCGCACACGGTGGTGTTCGGCGCAGGCAGGCAGGCCTGGTAGACGAAGCTGGTCGGGCTGATGGTACCGGCCGGCGGCGCATAGGTGAAGCTGCCATCGGCGTTGAAGGTGACGCCGGCCGGCGGCGTGCCCTGCAGAGTGAAGATCGAGCCTACCGGCATGCCGTCGTTGGTCGCCACGTTGGCGGTGATCGACAGGCCCGCCTGCACGGCAAACGCATCGTTGGCCGGTGCCGGTGCGACCACCAGGGCCACGTTGGCGGTGGCGCAGTTGGTCGTGGCAGCGGCTTCGCAGACTTGGTAGGTCAGCGAGACCGCACCCGCGGCCGTGCCGGCGGCCACGGCGATCGTGCCATCGGCGGCGATCGAGAAACCGGACGGCGCACCGACCAGGCTGAGCACCACGTCGGTCGCGGCCGGCGTCGTACCGTTGAGCGTGTCGTTGCCCAGCACGCTGGACGTGCTACTGCCGGCGGCGACCGGTGCGGTGATGGTGTCATCCACCGCGACCAGGGTGCCGCTGTTGACGTTGAGGGTGGCCATGGCCTGGGCGCAGATGCCGTTGTCGGGCGCCGCCAGGCACACCTGGTAGCTGAAGGTGACCGCGCCACTGAAGCCGGCTGCCGGGGTGTAGACGAAGCGGCCATCGGCATTGAACGACAACCCGGCCGGTGCGGTACCGACCACGCTGAACTGCGCACCGCTGCCGACGTTGTCGTTGCCCGCCACCGAACTGGTCAGCGCCACGCCGGCCGGGGTGGACAGGGCATCGTCGATGGCCGACGGTGCGACCACCAGGCGCAGCGTGGCGTTGGCGCAGTTGCCCGGCGCCGCCGCTTCACATAGCTGGTAGGTCAGCGTCCGGCCGCCCGCCGGCACGCCCGCGGCAACCGCCACCGTGCCATCCGGGTTGAGGCTGATGCCGGCTGGTGCACCGGTCAGGCTCAGCAGTACATCTGCGGCGGCCGGCGGGGTGCTGCCATTCAACGCATCGTTGAGCAGCACCGACGGCGTACTGCCACCGGTGACCGGATTGATCGGCGCAGCGCTGAAGTTGTCGTCATTGGCGGCCAGGCTGCCGACGGTGATGTTGATGCTGGCCGTGGCGGTGGCGCACAGCGCGGTGTTCGGCGCCGGCAGGCAGGCCTGGTAGGTGAAGGTGACCGGACTGACCACGTTGACCGGCGGCAGGTAGGTGAAGCTGCCACCACCGCCGAAGCTCAGGCCGGCCGGCGTGGCGCCGACGACGGTGAACACGGCACCGGCCGGCACGTTGTCGTTGTCACCGACGCTGCCGTTCAACGGCTGGCCGGCGGCGGTGGAATAGCTGTCGTTCTGCGCCGACGGCGTCACCACCAGGCGGATGCTGGCACTGGCGCAGTTGCTGGGCGCGGCGGTTTCGCAGATCTGGTAGTTCAGCACCGTGGCACCGGCGGCGGCGCTGGCGGGCACCTGCAGCAGGCCCGCGGTGGTGAGCGCATAGCCCGACGGGGCACCGACCAGGGTCAGGGTGACGCTGCCGGCCGGCGGCGGCACGCTGCCATTGAGACTGTCGTTGACCAGCACGCTGGTGCTGCTGCTCGCGCCCGGCGCCAGCGGCGTCGCACTGAAGTCGTCGTCCATCGCCATCAGGGTGCCGGCGTTGACGTTGATGGTCGCGCCGGCCGTGCTGCACAGCGCGCTGTCCGGCGCCGGCAGGCAGGCCTGGTAGCTGAAGCTGACCGGCCCGGTCAAACCGGCCGGCGGGGTGTACTGGAAGGTGCCGTCGCGGCCCAGCTGCAGGCCATCCGGTGCGGTACCGGACACGGTGAACACCGCGCCCACCGGCGCATTGTCATTGCTGGCCACGCTGCCCGAGAGCAGCTGCCCGGCCGGCGTGGAGAACACATCGGCCACGGCCGTGGGCGCGACCACCAGGCGGATCTGCGCCGAATCGCAGTTGCTCGGCAGCGCGGTCTCGCACAGCTGGTAGGTCAGCGTAAGCGCCCCGGACGGCACGCCCGCATCGACGTTCAGTACGCCATTGGCATCCAGGGTGAAGCCCGACGGCGCACCGACCAGGCTCAGCAGCACATCGGCCGATGCCGGCGGCTGGGTACCGTTGAGGCTGTCATTGAGCAGCACCGACAACGTGCTGCCACCACCGGCACCGATCGGCGTGGCACGGAAGTCATCATCACCGGCGACCAGGGTGCCGGCGTTGACGTTGAGGGTGACCGTCGCGCCCGCGCACACCGTGCCGTTCGGCGCCGGCAGGCAGGCCTGGTAGGCGAAGGTGACGATGCCCTGGGTGCCGGCCGGCGGCGTGTAGGTAAACGCGCCGTTGGCAGCCAGCACCAGGCCCGCCGGTGCGGTACCGGTGACGCTGAAGGTGGCACCGGCCGGGACGTTGTCATTGCTGGCGACATTGCCGCTGACCGGCACGCCCACCGCAGTGCTGACGTTGTCGTTCACCGGCACCGGCGCCAGCAGCAGCTGCACCGCACCGTCATCGCAGTTGGTCGGCAGCGCGGCCTCGCACATGCGGTAACCGAAGTTGACCGCACCCGCGGCCGCGCCACCGGGCACCGAGAGGGTGCCGTTGGGATTGAGCACGTAGCCGCTGGGCGCACCCAGAAGGCTCAGGATCACTTCGGCCGGTGCCGGCGGAATCGCACCGTTGATGGTGTCGTTGGCCAGCACGCTGATGGTGGTGCCACCGGTGGCGGGATTCAGCAGGCTGCCGCGGAAGTCGTCGTCGTTGGCGACCAGGGTACCGGCATTGACGTTGAGGGTTGCCGTGGCCGTGCTGCAGACGGTGGTATACGGCGCCGCCAGGCAGGCCTGGTAGCTGAAGGTCGTGGTACCGGTGAACTGCGCCGGCGGGGTGTAGGTGAAGCTGCCATCGGCGTTGAACGCCAGCCCCTGCGGCGCGGTACCGGTGACCGCGTAGGTACTGCCGGCGGCGACGCGATCGTTCACCGACACGTTGCCGCTGACCGGACGCCCGACCTGGGTGGTGAAGCTGTCGGCCACGGCCTGCGGCGCGATCACCACGGCGATGGTGGCGGTGGCGCAGTTGCTGGTGCCGGCCTGGCACAGCTGGTAGGTCAGGCTCAGCGGGCCGGCGGCAGCACCGGCCGGCACCTGCAGTTCGCCGGTGGGCGCCAGCGTGAAGCCGGCCGGCGGGGCGTTGATCAGCGACAAGGTGGCCTGCGCCGGGTCGATCGCCACACCGTTGAGGGTGTCATTGGCCAGCACGCTGGCCGTGGTGCCACCGGTGCCGGGCACCGGCGCAGCAGTGAAGTCGTCGTTGCCGGCCACGACGGCGGCGACGGCCACGTTCACCGTCACCGTGGCGGCATCGCAGACGCCGCCATTGGGCGCCGGCAGGCAGACCTGGTAGCGGAAGCTGTCCGTACCCGCGTACGTGCCCTGCGCGGTGTAGCTGAAGCTGCCGTCGGCATTGACGCTGACCGTACCGTGGGCGGCACCGGCCAGCAGGCTGAACTGCGAACCCGCCGGCACGTTGTCATTGCCGGCCACGCTGCCGCCCAGCGCGACACCCGCGGTCGCGGCAAAGCTGTCGTCCACCGCATCCGGGGCGATGACCAGCTGCACGTTGGCGGTGGCGCAGTTGGTTGCGCCTGGCAGTTCGCAGATCTGGTACGTGAAGTTGAAGGCACCCGACGCCGCGCCGGCCGCCACCTGCAGCTGGCCAGCGGCGTTGGCGGTGATGCTGGCCGGTGCGCCGTTCAGTGCCAGGCTGACGCCCGCCGGTGTCACCGCCGTGCCGTTGAGGGTGTCGTTGCCGAGCAGGCTGATGGCGGTGGTGGTCCCCGGCTGCAAAGGCGTTGCAAACAGATCGTCGGCCGCCGCCAGCTGGTTGGCGCCCACGCTCACAGTCACCGTTGCGGTATCGCAGACGCTGCCGTTCGGTGCCGGCAGGCACAGCTGGTAGGTGAAGGTATCCGGCCCGGTATTGGCGTTGGCCGGGGTGTAGGTAAAGGTGCCATCGGCGTTGACCACGGCCGTGCCGCGGGTGGCCTGGGTGCCCAGAGTGAAGACCGAGCCACTGGCGAAGTTGTCGTTGCCGGCCAGGGTGCCGGTTACCGGTCGACCACCGCCCGGGGTGCTCACCGTATCGTTCACCGCATCGGGGCTGACCACCAGGTTGGCGGTGGCCGTCGCGCAGTTGGTCGGCGCGGCGTTGTCGCAGAACCGGTACAACAACGACAGCGGACCGGCTGCCGCAGTCCCCGGCACGACGATGGTACCGTCGGGGTTGATCGAGAAGCCGCTGGGCGCGCCGACCAGGCTCAGCGTCACGCCGGCCTGAGGCACCGTGTTGCCGGCGAAGGTGTCGTTGACCAACACGCTGGGCGTGGTGCCGCCCGCACCCGGCGGCAGCGGCGTGGCGAAGGTATCGTCGTTGGCCACAAGCACGTTGGCGTTGACCAGCACCGATGCCGTGGCGATCGAGCAGACGCTGCCATTGGGCGCAGGCAGGCAGACCTGGTAGGCGATCGATGCCGGCTGGGTGATGCCGCCCGCGGGTGCGTAGGTCAGCGTGCCGGTGCTGCTGATGGTGGCGCCCGCAACCGGCGTACCCGACGCGCTGTAGGTGGCGCCGGCCGGTGCGTTGTCGTTGTCGGCCAGGTTGGCGGCAACTGTCGTGGCACCCGCCTGCGCGTTGATGCTGTCGTCCACCGCCGTGGGTGCGATGACCAGGTTCGCCGTGGCGATAGCGCAGTTGGTCGGCGAGGCGTTTTCGCAGATCTGGTAGCCGATCGAGGTCGCGCCTGCCGCCGCACCTGCGGGCACCGCGATGACGCCGGCGCTGTTGATGGTGAAGCCCGCCGGCGCGTTCTGCAGCGAAATGATCAGGTTGCCGCCGACCACCGGCTGGCCGTTCAGGGTGTCGTTGCCCAGCACAGTCGGCGTGCTGCCGCCGGTGGTTGAGGAAATCGGCGTGGTGAAGCTGTCGTTGGCCGCGACCAGCGCATTGGCCTGCACCGGCACGGCCGGGGTGGTGGCGGTGTTGTCGCCCGGGGTCGGGTCGGTGGTGCCCGACGGCAGCACCAGCGACACGCTGTTGGCCGGCACCGTGGCCGGGGTCGCGGCCGGCGCCGTGCCGTTCACCAGCAGCACCACGCTGTCGCCCACGCCCACGTTGACCAGCACGTTCACCGCATTGCCGCTGCCACTGGGCTGCGCACAGGACGACGCAGCCGTGGTCGCCTGGCAGGTCCAGGTCACGTTGGTCAGCAGCGAGGACACCGTATCGACCACGCCGACGCCACTGGCCGCCGACGGCCCTGCATTGTTCACCTGGATGCGGTACTGCACCGGGCCGCCTGCAGCCACGGGGCTGGCGCTGACCAGGCTCTTGCTCACGCTCAGCTGCGCCTGCAGCGCCAGTGCGTTGGTATCGGTGGCGCTGTTGTTGCTTGGCGTCGGGTCGGCCACATCGGTCGGTGCGGTCACCGTAGCGGTGTTGTTCAGCGGATTCGGGTAACTCTGCGCCAGCAGCGGCGGCGGCAGCAGCAACGCCAGCACGGCCATGGCATGCGCGATGCCGGCCGATGCCCTGCCTGCCCTGCCCTGCCTGCCCACTGCTGCCATGCGTCCGTCCTCGAATGCACGCCGTCGCCTGCTGCAGGCATCCGGCATCGGTGGTCCTGTCCTTCCCCCGCGCAGGGCATTCCCCGCGCGCACTGCACCGCACCGCGCGCTAGTAGGCGCCCGGGTTGTTGCTGAAGCTCACTGGCACGCTGATCGTTGCCTGGCCACCGTTGACCAGGTTCACGCCCACGTTCACTGCATTGCCGCCCACCCCGCCGCCGCTGGCCGCCGCGCACGTGCTTCCGCTGGTCGCGCTGCAGGTCCAGGCGCCACGCAGGGTGGTGCCGTTGGGCAGGGTGTCGGTGACCGTCGCATTGGTCACCGCATCGGGCCCGTTGTTGACCACCTGCAGCGTGTAGGTCGCCGTGCCACCCGGCGTGTAGGTGCCGCTGCCATCACTCTTGGTGATCGACAGATCGGCCTGCCGCGTCCGGTTGGTGATGCGGCACACCAGGGTAGTGGCGGTGGCGGTCATCGCCGGCGCCTGCAGGGTGAAACTGCCGCCGCTGCCGGACGAGACCACGGTGTTGTTCTGGTCGGTGCACTGCCAGGTGCTGGCATAGCGGGTCAGAGTGGTACCGGCTGCCGCCGCTTCGGCCAGTGCATAGCTGCCACCGGGTACGGTGACGATCGCCGCCGTGGCACCGTTGTTGCCGACGTTGCTGGCCGAGCCCACCGTGCTGCCGTTGTAGGTGATGGACAGGTTGAAGCGGCCGGTATCGCTGGTCGGCTGCAGGTCCTTCACCAGCTGCAGGGTGGCGGCGCAAGCCTGGGTCACACCTTCCACGGTGAATACCGCCTGGCCGATACGGATGCCGAGCAGGCCCAGAATATTGTCGACCACGCCGCCAAGCACCGCGGTCAGTACCGGCGTCACCACTGCATTGACCTGCGTGCGTACCGGCGTCAGCAGCGCATTGACGATGCCGTTGACCAGGTCGGCCACGGGCAACGGCAGCGGCAACGAGCCCAGCAGGGTCACCTGTGGATTGCCGCTGGTGAGCTGGATGTTGAGAGAGTTGACCAGCGTGGAGACCAGCGTGGCCGCGCTGACCGTACCGGCGGTGAGCGTCCGTGTCTGTGGATAGGGCCCGGTGAAGCTGGCGCTCTGCAGTCCCGGTGTCGCGGTGGCGTAACCACGGATGCTTACCGCGATGGGAATGGTGATGTCGGCCACCGGGACGAGCGCACCCAGCACGGTAGCACTCACCCGGACCTTCACGCTCAGGTTGGTCAGCGTAGCGGCGGTGAGGGCGGTGTCGGTCAGCACCGTACTGCGGTTGAAGAAGGTCGCGTCGCTGATCTGGCCGACATACAGGTTGACCAGGCCCGGGCGCGCCTGCAGCGTCACCGCGTTGCCGACCAGGTTCACCGCCGAGATCGAACCTTCGGCGCGTGCGACGTCGGCGTAGACCTGCAGGTGCAGCACGTCGGCACTGACGCTGGTGTTGGACAGCGAGACACCGAGCAGATTCAGGCCATTCAGCGCGGCAGTGAGGGTGCCGGTGTTCAGGCCCTGCACCAGGTCCAGGTCCAGCTTGATGCGGATGGCCGCGCTGTGGAACGCCGCGCCCACCGTGCCGCAGTTGTAGCTGGGCGGTTCGACCACCTGCGCCCACAGGCGCACGTTGGCCACGCCGTTCAGACCCAGTGCCGCGGTGTTCACCGTGATCGGCGTCGGCGTGGTCAGCACGTTGCGGAAGTTGTAGAGCTGCACGCCGCCGGTCAGCAGGTCGAGCACGTTCAGGCGCACCGTGGCCAGCGAACCGGTCGGCAGCGCGACCTGCAGGATGTCGGCCAGTCGGATGCTGCCGGAGGTTCCGGCCACACCCAGCGGCAGCGCGTTCAGCACGTTGGCCGCGGCGGTCTGCCCGTCGGCCTGCAGAACCTGCACCATCGCCGCGCGCAACTGGCCCAGACTGATGTTGGTGTTCAGCACCTGGCTGGGGTCGCTGACGGTGGCGCCGCCATTGAGCTGGGTCAGCAGTGCATTCAGATTGACGTTGGCGCCCGCCAGGCTGTTCCAGTCGGCGACGCTGAGATTGAGGCTGGTGCCCGGCAGCAGCGCGCTGAACAGCAGGTTGAGGAGCGGACTCTGGGTGGAATCGATGGAGACCAGGCGCGGCCCTGCGCTGACGCAGGCTCCCGCGGTGCAGGCGGACTGGGCCTGTGCGCGGCCCAGGCAGGAAAGCACCGCCAGGACCACCAGCATCACCAGCGCCTGCCAGCGCAATGACGATGCTTTCACGCCCTTCACATTAACCATGCATCGTTCTCCGCCGATTTTTGGCAGAGGCACGCCGTGGCGACGTGATCAGCGCGTCGTCCTGGAGTAATCGCTCCGCCGGTGTCGCTCCCTGCGTGGGGCTGCGTTCATTTCCGGTTCGGTGCGATTAACGCGAGGCAACGAAAGGCCGTCAAACAAGACGGCGTGAAATCGGGGGGAAGAGGCGCTTGCTGGCGCGCAGGAACGACGCGCAGACCTCTTGGAATGCAGACAGGGACAGCAATTCTGTACTCGCAGAAAAAGTATTGCTGTCAGGGAAGCAGCGCTTACCTAACATGGAGAGGGGGTGAAAAATGCAGTCGATGTGCGACAGAATCCGGCGGGCCCGACTAACGGCTGGCCTTTCTCAGACGCAGTTGGCGTTGCATTGCGCGGTCCGCCGCAGCGCCGTAGCCCAGTGGGAACGTGAGGGCGGCACCGTTCCCAGCGTGCAACATCTGTCGAAACTCGCGATTGTGACGCAGGTCCACTTTGAGTGGCTGGCCACCGGTCGTGGCCCCGGGCGTCCCGAGGATGGCGAACTGGTGCCACCGGAAAACGCGGTGGTGGAGGCGGCACGCAGCCCGCAGGAAAACGCGATCCTGACCCTGCTGCGGCGGTTGCCGCCACGCAAGCGCCAGGTCGCCCACGCCATCATCGAAATGCTGACCGAGTAACGCCTCGCCCCCGTGCAGTCAGAGTGCGGCGCGCGGCGGCAGTGACCAGTCGATCGGTGCCTTGCCCTGGCGCTGCAGGTACTCGTTGGCCATCGAAAAGTGGTGGCAGCCGAGGAAGCCGCGGTGCGCCGACAACGGCGAGGGGTGCGGCGACTTCAGCACGCGGTGGCGACGGGTGTCGATCACCTTGCCCTTCTTCTGCGCGTACGCGCCCCAGAGCATGAACACCAGGCCGTCGCGCTCGCGGTTGAGCACGTCCACCACATGGTCGGTGAAACCTTCCCAGCCGCGCCCCTGGTGGGCACCGGCCTGGCCCTCCTCCACGGTCAGCACGGCGTTGAGCAGCAGCACGCCGCGCTGGGCCCAGGGCACCAGGCAACCGTGATCGGGCCGGGCGATGCCGAGGTCGCCTTCGATTTCCTTGTAGATGTTCAGCAGCGACGGCGGCACCGGTACGCCCGGGGCCACCGAGAAGCTCAGGCCATGGGCCTGGCCGCGGCCGTGGTACGGGTCCTGGCCGAGGATCACCACCTTCACCTGCTCGAACGGCGTGGCGTCGAACGCAGCGAAGATCTGCGGGCCCGGCGGGAACACGGCCGCGCCGGCGGCCTTGCGCTGGCGCAGGAAGGCGGACAGCTCGCGCATCTGCGGCTGCAACAGGTAATCACCGACGTGCTGCTTCCAACTCGGTTCCAGCTGGATCGTCGGGGTATTCACTACGTCATCCATCATCGCGCCACTTCTATCGCAACAGGGGTCCATCGTTCAAACGCGCCAGCCGCAGCTGGAACAGTACCTTGGTCACCAGCAGGCGCTCCTCGATCGGCTTGAGCACCAGATCGTTGGCACCGGCCTGCAGCAGCCCGGTCTGGTTGTGCGGGTTGCCATCGCCGGTCATCACCAGCACCGGCAGGCGGCGCTTGCCGTAGCCGAAATCCACGCGCACGCGCTGCACCACGTCGCGGCCGCTCAGCTCACCCTTCAGGGTGACGTCGGTCAGCACCAGGTCGATGCGGTGGCGGCTGCGGCCCAGCGATTCGGCGGTGAGCAGGGTGAAGGCTTCCTCGGCGCTGACCACGTGCAGCACGTTCAGCTGCTGACGCTCGAGCATGCGCTTGGTTGCTTCGGCCACCACCCGGCTGTCCTCGACATACAGGATGGTGGCGCCGGGAATGGTCTGCGGCTGCACGTAGCCGCGGATGAAGGTCGCAAGTGCCTCGTGGCCCAGCGCCTTGTCGAAATAATCGGTGACATACTCGGTGAAGCGGCGCTGTTCCAGGTGCTGCTGCGCATCGCCGGAAACCACGATGACCGGCACGTAGGCCTGGCCGGCGGCTTCGCGCACGCTCTTGGCCAGCGCCAGGCCGTCACCATCGCGCAGGGTCAGCGAGGTGGTCACCAGATCCACCGGACCCTGTGCCAGCACCTGCTGCGCTTCCTCGATGCTGTCGCAGCCGATGACTTCAACGCCCGGCAGGTCACGCTGCAGCACGTCAGCGATCAGCTTGCGCACCAGCTTGGAACCATCGACCACCATCACCCGCGTCGCGGGCCCCTCAAGGTGCTTCAACGCTTGCGGTCGCATGCCAGTCTCAGGTGTCGGTGGGGCGGGTCTGGCGGAGGAAGTGGCCGGTCACCAGCCAGGCACCCAGCCAGCCCAGCAGCAGCGTGCCCAGCAGCACCAGGCTGCCGTGCAGCAGGTCCAGGCCATGCAGCACGAACGGGCTGCCGTAGCTGCGCGACAGATCGGCCAGCGGCGCGCGCAGGGCGGTGCCGGCCACGCCGATCAGGGCCAGCGCGACCGCACCGGCGCCCAGGCCGTACCAGGCGCCCAGGTACAGGAACGGGCGGCGGATGAAGCCATCGCTGGCGCCCAGCAGCTGCAGCACGCCGATTTCCTCGCGGCGGGCCTGGATGTCCAGGCGCACGGTATTGCCCACCACCAGTGCTGCACCGGCGCCAAGCAGCGCGGACAGCACCTGCACCAAGCGCGCACCGAAGGCCAGCCAGGCATCCAGGCGCTGCCGCCACAGGGCATCGTGCTGCACCAGGTCGGCACCGGGCAGGCTTTCCAGCGCGCGCGCCAGGCGCGCGTCATCCTGGCCCTGGCCGGGGGTGACCACCAGCAGCGACGGCAGCGGGTTGTCGTTGAGTGCGTCGATGGCCTCGCCGAGGCCGGCATCGCGCAGTTCCTGCAGGCCCTGTTCGGGCGTGCGCACGGTCACGTTGGCCACGTCCTGGCGGTCGCGCAGCTCGCCGGCCAGGCGCAGCGCACCCGGGCCATCGACGTCGGCCTTCAGGAACACATTGATGTCGCGCGACTGCTGCACGCTGCCGGCGAACTGCTTGAGGTTGTCCAAAGCGATGGACAGGCCCAGGGGCAGGGCCAGCGCCAGCGCCATGACCATCACCGTCAGCAGGGTCGCCCAAGGCTTGCGGCAGGCGCGGCCGAGGCTGAACACCACGCTGTGCGCGTGGTGGTGGAACCAAACGCCCAGGCGCGACGGTGCGGCGGCTTCGCTGTTTTCATTCTTGCCCATGCGTTACTCCGCCAGGTCCTGCGGCGAGATGTCGTCCGCCAGCCGGCCATGGTCGAGGATCAGCACGCGCTTGCGCATGCGGCGCAGCAGCGGCAGGTCATGGCTGACCACCAGCACGCTGGTACCGCGCGAAGGCAGCTCGGCGAACAGGGCCATGATCTCCGCCGCCAGGGTCGGGTCGAGGTTGCCGGTCGGCTCATCGGCCACCAGCAGCTTGGGTTCGCCCACGATCGCGCGGGCGATGCCCACGCGCTGCTGCTCACCGGCCGACAGCTGCGAGGGCAGCGCCTTCTCGCGGTGGCCCAGGCCCATGCGTTCCAGCACCGAGCGCACGCGCTTGGCGATGTCGCCGCGGCGGGTGCCGCGCAGGATCAGCGGCAGGGCCACGTTCTCGGCGATGGAGCGGTCCATCAGCAGGCGGTGGTCCTGGTAGACCGCGCCGACCGCGCGCCGGTGGCGCGGGATGTCACCGCCGCGCACCTTCAGCAGGTTGCGCTCGTCGAACACCACGGCGCCGCGGCTGGGCCGCTCGTCCAGGTGGATCAACTTGAGCAGGGTGCTTTTGCCCGCCCCGGAATGGCCGGTGACGAACAGCATTTCGCCGGGGGCTACTTCGAAGCTGACATCGGTCAGAGCTTCGTGGCCACCGGCGTACTGTTTGCTGACATTGTCGAAGCGCAGGACACTCATGCCACGATTATGCAGGAGCCGCGCGACGGATCGGTAGCGCCGGGCCATGCCCGGCGAAAACCTTCCGGTCCGGTGGGTGCCGACCGCTGGTCGGCACGCCCTTGAAGCCACCCGACCAACGGTCGGGTGCTACCCACTGATCGGCAGCGCCGATCAGCTGCCCGACAGCATCCGGCGGATCTTGCGGCCGATGCGGGTCAGGAACGAATCACCGGTGTCGGCGGCCGTACGCACCGGCTTGGCCACCACCTGCACCGGGGTGACCGGGCTGGCGCCATTGCCGGCGGTGTTCTGCGCGCCCTCGGCACCTTCGACCGGACGGCCGTGGCGACGACGACGACGCTTGCGCGTCTTGTGCTCGCCATC
>NZ_QETL01000009.1:0-62937 GCF_003105135.1 Stenotrophomonas sp. SPM
GACACAATAGCGCTCCTTCGACGCAGGTCGAACGGAATCTGCGGGAATAGCTCAGTTGGTAGAGCGCAACCTTGCCAAGGTTGAGGTCGCGAGTTCGAGTCTCGTTTCCCGCTCCAGATTGCAGAAAAACGCTCCCGGAAGGGGGCGTTTTTCGTTTGCGTCAGTCCTTTTCGCCGATGGTCGTGCGAGGGGCGCCCCTTTGCACGTTGCACCACGTCCGTATGTCCGCCCGGTCGAAATTCCGGCAGGCATTCTTCTGCGCGGTGTACAGGTACTGAGCATCGGCCTGGTAGGTGAAGTGGTAGTAGTACCTCAGGTCCTTGCCGTACTGCCAGTCGTTCGAGGAACCATCGCTGATCACGTAGGGTTCGAAGAAGAGGATCGACGACTGCTCGGGAATGAAGTTGCTCCTGTCCACCAGCAGCATCATCGCGTTCGATACCAGGTGGGTCGACAGGCAGAGTGCGAGCGTGCACGCTGCGAGCATCAGGCCCGTGGCGGTGGCGGCATAGCGTAGTGCTGCGCTCACGATGAAGGGTATCTGCGTGCGGCGGAAGCGCGGCGGCGAAACGCCTTCCACGCACTGATGACGGACACCGCGCACAGGGCCAGGAACAGGCTCAGATCCAGCAACAGCAACCACAGCAGGTGTGTACCGTAGACCGGCGATTGGTGCATCGCGCCCATCGCGAACGGTACCGACCACGTCAGCAGCAGCGCGAAGGCGATCAGCAGGCGCAGCCAGAGCCGACGCCATCGCCATGGGCGCACGATCAGCACGGCAACCGCGATTTCGACCGTGCTCATCAAAGCGAACGTAACAACCTTGCCGGTGGCATAGGGCTGGGGCGTGTCTGGATCGAGACTGCGCTGCAGCCAGTAGTCATGCTGCGCGCCGGCATGAATCAGCGCGGCCATCACCGCCAGCCAGACAATGGTGGCGGCCAGGCAGTACCAGCGAATGGTGCGATCACTCATGCGCGGGCTCCTTGCGCGTGCTGCAGGTGGTGGTGAGCGCAGCTAAGTGCATGCTTGCGGCGATTGCGGCCAGCGCAAGCACGCCCGGGCCGGCGGTGAAGTACAACATGCGCAACGGGTTGTTGTGCATCAGCGTCCAGGTCGCGAACGCGAGCGGGATGGCCAGCAGCAGCAATTTCGCTGCCAACGGCCGCAGTACGGCGATCAACGGCTGTGCGCCGAGGAACAGCACGAACGCGTAGTACTGAGCGAGGCCAAGGCCGATGTTGCCGTGCGAGCTGAAACCGACATGGTCGCGATACCAGTTCATGCCCAGCGGCATCAGCGTCCAATAGAGTGCGCCCACCAGCAGGTGCAGCAGCAGGGAGATCAGCAGGGATTTGCCGTGCAGGAACATGGGCCGAGGCGTCCGGGCGGGGCAGGGTACCCCACCGCGCAGGGCCCGGATCGCCGTGCGTGAAGACTGTTGACGGCGTGAAGGAATTTGGACACAATAGCGCTCCTTCGACGCAGGTCGAACGGAATCTGCGGGAATAGCTCAGTTGGTAGAGCGCAACCTTGCCAAGGTTGAGGTCGCGAGTTCGAGTCTCGTTTCCCGCTCCAGATTCTACAGGGCCCCGGTAGGGGCCTTGTTTTTCTCCCGCCTCGGCAAGGCGGGGCACGTTGAGCCACAAGGCTTTGCGCGCAGTCAGAAAGGTGAAATCGCTGGTGTGTGTCCCGGATTTCCGGTACCATGGCGGCTTACGCGGGAATAGCTCAGTTGGTAGAGCGCAACCTTGCCAAGGTTGAGGTCGCGAGTTCGAGTCTCGTTTCCCGCTCCAGTTTCGACAGGCCCCATCGCGGGGTTTTGTCATGTCAGGGGCATCGTTCCTGGCCGCAGTACGTTTGGCCTCATGGCAGAGTGGCTATGCACCGGATTGCAAATCCGTTTACAGCGGTTCGATTCCGCTTGAGGCCTCCAAATAAGCCCCTGATTTATCAGGGGTTTTTCTTTGTCCGCGGTTTGGCGATGGTCTGCAAAATCCCCTGATTCGGCCATGAAATCATCGCTCTGACACCCGTTTCCGGGTGGCAAACTCGCGTTAACATGTGTCGAGTGCGTTTACGTGAGTAAGCGAGGGGGGGGGTAGGAGATGAGTCGCCTCTAGATGGACGACGCGGTTCCTCGGACACGTCAATTCAGTCAGCTGGGCTCCCCTCGTTGATCTATCGGCAGTTGCTTGGTGAGCAACCCGCCCACTCGCGGGTATCCGTACACCTGGTTGTTTAATTTTTGTACAGGGAGGTCCTGTGGCGCTTAGTTCAAACAGCCTCATACATTTCACGTCATCGATCGACAGTCTTCTCGGCATCCTTGAGGGCGGCTTCAAGCTCAAGTACTGCAGGGAAGAGTTCTCCCTAATCGGCAGCGATGAAGTCCTGCATGTGCCGATGGTCTCATTCTGTGACATTCCATTCTCACAAGTGGTAAACCACATCGAGAGGTATGGCTGTTATGGCATCGGATTGAGCAAGGAATGGGCGGTGAGGAACCGTCTCAACCCGGTTCTATACGTACAAGATAACTCTCTTCTTGCAAACAGCTATTACTCTTTGATGACGTTTCTGCACGATAAGGAAACGAAGGGTGAGATTGATGAGGAGCCGCGCCGTCTCGGTGTTGACATCGTGCGTTATATCAAGAATTACGAGGGTATGCTTAAAAGGCGCGACTTAGAGCCGGAGCTTTACCGTTTTTCCGATGAGAGAGAGTGGCGATATGTTCCTCCATACTCAGATAGCTACAATTCCGTCTATTTAACTGAGGCCTTCGAGAAGGAGACTGCGGCTCGAGCAAACAGAAGACTCAACGGTTTGCGGCTCAAGTTTGATGCTAATGATATTAATTACATCGTGATCGATAACGACACGGAGATTGCGATGGTGGCTGATCACATGAACAAGACAAAGTCGGATAAGTACACCCTGTCTCAGGCGCAAAGGATCATGACGCGAATCATTACATACGATCAAATTTGCGGAGATTTTTAGTTCCGTAAAAGACGTGCAGTGCTGGCGAGAGATTCAGATTGCTGGGGCTGGTTCCTCTCAATGGTGGCGGACTACTATGGCGACTAAGCGACGCCGGGGCGACTCCTGGCAATACACGATCAAGCGCGCGGGGCTGCTGCCTCAGCCCGTGTACCTGAGTTTCACCTCGGAGGCAGAGGGCGACGAATACGTCAGGCGTCTGGAGGCGATTCTTGACCGCGGCATCGTGCCAGAGGAGTTGGCCAACACCAAGGCGGCGGCAAAGGATCTGCGTAGCCAGGTGAGCGAGTATCGCGGCGCGCAGCACATCTCTGTGGATGATGAGCAGCTGCTGCCGGTCCTGCTGTCGCGGTTGCCCATCGGCATCACGCTTCCGCAGCTCACCTTTACCTGGGCGACCGAATGGGTCACCACGATGAAGCGCGAGCAGAACCTCGCGCCTTCCACCATCCGGCACTACGTCGGGGCATTGTCGCGGGCGCTCGACTGGCTCGCCGCTCACGGCGCGCTGCCCATGAATCCGCTGCGTCTTCTGCCCCGCGGCTATTCGACGTACACGCCCGACGACAAGGTGGCTGTGGCGAAAATAGAAGGGCACGCGAAGACCGACCAGGAGCGCGATCGCCGGCTGGAAGATGGCGAGGAAGCTCGCATACGCGAGATCCTGGCTGGGGCGAAGCCCGCAGGCCGCCAACGGCCGCTGGACCTTCCGCAGCGGGAAGCGCTCGTGCTGATGTTCGAGATGGCGCTGGAGACGGCCATGCGTATGCGGGAGATCTACACGCTGGAGCACAGCCAGATAGATGTTGCGCGCCGTACGATCTTCCTGGACAAGACAAAGAACGGGAGCAAGCGCCAGGTGCCGATGACGTCGGTGCTGCTAGCCAAGCTCGCGGCTTACCAGGGTGACTTCGGCGGGCGCTTGTTCCCCTTTTGGGAGGGCGAGCGGAGCCCGCTGGCCCTGCGCCGTGTGTCGAGCAAGCTCTCGCGCCAGTTCGAGCGCATCTTCGTTGCGGCGGGCTGCGCGGATCTCGGCTTCCACGATCTGCGCCACGAAGCGACCAGCCGCCTGTATGAGAAGACCACGCTGACGGACATTAAGATCGCGAGTATCACTGGACATCGCGATCCGCGGCAGTTGAAGCGGTACGCCAACCTGCGGGCCTCGGACCTCGCCGATCAGCTCTGGTGATCGGCCTGCTCGTAGGCACGTAGGTCAGGCGGCGTGATGCGGCGCGCCTTGCCTTTGCGCGCGGGGGTAGCGCCCACGGGGGCGTTGGAGGCGGGCCGGGTGCCGATCGCTGATTTCTTCCGCTCTGCTGCCTGCCGGCGCCCTTCCGAACGCAGGAAGTCGATGAGATCCTCGCGCAGCATGACGGTGTGTTTCTGATTCAGGCGCACGGCGGGTACCTTGCCCTTGTCCACAAGCTCCTTCATGGCCTCGAGGCCCAGGCGCAGCATCCGAGCGGCTCCCTCAAGGCCTAGCGTCTCGTCCAGGACCTCGGCGTGACCCTCAGTGCCTTGTTTCAGTCGGCGAGGCTCGCGATACAGATGGTGATGATTCATCGGCGCTCCTTATGCCGCACGGCAGGGTCGATGCCGTAGGTGTCGGCAAGTGCGCTGGTAAGCCGGTATGCAGTCGCGCGGCTTACGTGGAAACGGGCGATGACCTCATCCGCAGTCGGGAATTCGTCCTGCTCATACGCCCATTTCATGAAAATCATGATGGAGCGCATGTAGCCGTAGCCAGAGAGATCGTTCCTGGCCCGGCGTAGCTTGACCACGGGCGGCATTGAGGGGTCGGCAGAGAAGTCACGTGCGCCTAAACCGATAGTCGGTGAGAGGTTCATGCGGCGCTCCTTTCGCACAGGCCAAGATCGGACGTGCAGCCGCCGCCGGCCTGCCGCTGGAAGAACAGATCGAACTGCCGGCCGCCCCGGCTGGTTCGACTCCACTCCACCAGGGTGTCGATCCTGGAATAGGTGCCAGGCCGGTCAACGTCGGTCGGATCGGTCACCGCGGGGAAGAACGTGGCGCTTCGGCGCTTGTTGGCCGAGGCGACCATTTCCTCCCATTCGCGGATCCGCTGGATGTGGTCGGGGAACAGGTCTGCGATGTTCCGTAGCTCGCTCTTGCGGCAGTTGATGCAGGGCATGCAGCCAACGCGGCCCATGCCCAGGGCATAGAGCGGGTTGGGCTTGATCCCGTGCTTACGGTGCTGCTCCCAAACCTGCTGGACAGTCCAGTCGAAGATCGGACGCCAGACGTGGCAGCCAGATTCATGCCGGTTGAAACGGGGCTGCTTGGAGCGGTTGGCGGATTCCTCCGCCCGGATTCCGAGCCACTGCAGCACCGCCCCGGCCCTGAGCATGGGTGCAACAATCTGGGTAGTTATGGGGATTGTCTTCAATTCCTCGGTACAGAACTGCGCCATGCGTGAGGGGAAGCGACCCTTGCTGATGCATAGATCCAAGAAGGGATTTCCCGTTGGCTCATGCAGCGCTGCGGCCTGGCGCACGATTTCCTCGGGAATGCCCTGACCCGGCCACTTCTGCAGGATGTACTCGCGATGCTGGGCAAGCTGCCGGGTGAAGTCTGCGCGTACAGTCTCGACCTCGGGGCCGCCAGTCTTGTTTGCCAGCTCCGCCACGTAGTCGTAGACGCGCTGATCCTCGTTGCCTGTATCCGCGAACACTGCACGGAACGGCCGTCCCAGCTCGATGGCACGCAGGTACACCGCCGTGCTGTCCTTACCGCCGGAGACGTTCACCAAGTGCTGGATGGTAGTCATGGGAACTGGTCCGGTTGGCGCGTCAGGGCAGGCAGGGCCGGCAGCGATGCAGGTGCGGAGAAGCGCATGCAAGCGTGCTGTGCAGCTTTGGAGGCGAACCAAAGACTGTCGTTACGCCGGCGTGTGCGGCATTCCAGTAGCGCGTCTCCATCGGGCAAAGGAATTCGGCCATTAACTTTCCCTGCGGCTCGACCGAGGTCGTGGCAGAATGCCGAAACTCTAGGGGGGGTAGGCGCTTGAGCTGGATTGACGGAGTTTTTCGCTGCGGTTCTCTTGGTGAAGACGACTGTGTTGTGTGGTGGGACGCTTTGGCGGCGGGTGGAACTTGGGCCGCAGTTGCAGTGGCTCTGGTTGCTCTGTGGATAGCGTGGATCGGCATCGGGGCTGCTGTAGGATCTGCTTACGCTGTCTGGCGCTTGGGGCGGGAGGCAAATCGACTCGCTGCAGCTCCCTTTGAAGTTGCAAAACGGCAGGAGATTCAGGAGCGGGTTGTGCTTCTTTCCGCGCTGTATGGTGAGATGCTGTCGATTTCTGGAAGCGCAGGCGCCTTGCACAATTTGATGGGCCACAAGTACGGCGTAGAGCACATGTTGGACAACGAGGTGAGCAGGCAGAATGGTGCCAAGATGCTGCGGGAGCTGACCATGCCGCTCACCATGCAGATTATGGGAAGGTTGCATGTACTGCCCGCTGCAGAGTCCAGTGCTATTGCCCAATGCCTGGGAATCGTCTCCATTCTGCAAACCTCTGCGAACTCCTTTGAGTCCTCTAGTCGGGGCATTGACCAGGCTGAGGGAGTAGTACGCCGTGTTATCAGCGACCTGGGGCGACTGGAGCGACTGGCTGATAAGCTTTCTGATCTGTGCGAAGAGCAGATTTACAAGAGTCAGCATTGAGATGGGAGCCAAGTAGTTAAACATCGCGCGCTCTCTGGATATCGATCAATGCATCGATAGCTTCGTTCACGTTGGCGTATGGCTCACGCGCGCGGGTGGGAACGATCAGGGTAACGTCCTTGAGGTCAATCCATGTCCAGCACTTGAGGAATTCGTCCTCGTCCCATGCGACCTGCAGGTGGGGAGCAATAACGCGCCAGCGAGCGGCGGCCTTTTGTATGTCCGCGTCAACGGCTCGATCGATCAGCTGAATAGTCCCGTTATTCGACTCACCTTCGCCGGAACGCATGCCTTGCACCCTCTCTGCTAACTCCATCAGATTTAGCCCCGGCTGCCCGAACAGGGCCTCGCCGATCTGCGCGACGAGGCGCTGGGCCGCGCCATCGGCCATCGTGGTGTTCATGCGCGGGCCCCTATCGTTTCGAGAGCAGCGATAGCCAAGGGCCGCACGAACCACGCGGCGAGGCCATCCTCCGTTTCGCCCAGCCAAACCAAACGCCAGTCAGCGCTAGGGGCTTCCGGGTTCCAGTCGATCATCTGCTGGATGTTGGCGTACACACCGGTCCCGACCGATTCCTCCTCGAATTCGGCCTCGACCACGACCAGGTCGAAACCCTGGGCGTAGAACAGCGGCAGGAGGGTCGATTCGCGGCCGTCAGGCCACGCAGGCACGTCCGGGTGGCACAGCACTTCGCCGTAGCTGTCGCGTGACGGCAGTCGGGCGGGGTCATACAGCCCGCGCCAGGGATCTGCCGGATCAATGCCGGTGCCATCCTGGCCGCGCACCAGTTGCAGCAGCTGCGCGGCGTGCGCCAGCCGGGCCTTGGTGGTATCGCAGAGGGGAGTGTCGCCTTCCTGGAAGCTGCTGCGGAGCGAGGCGTACCACGCGGAAACAGGTGCCTCGAACACGCGCAGATCCTGCGTGCGGGGCAGGCGGGCATACAGGTCGAGAAGCGCGGTCGAGGCTTGAGCCAGAGGAACCGCCTTTGCGGCATTGGGAATCCACACCGCCTCAACGGCGATTGCCTCCAGCGTGCGGACGGCCTCGCGCAGCACAGGGCACGCGTAGGCGATGGGGAGCTGTTTGGTCTGTTGGGTCGCGGTCATGGGTTTACCTGCTAGAAGTCGACGTCGGTGTTGACGAACGCGCCGCCCAGCGGCGCGGGGGTGGTGTCTGCTGCAGCGCCAGCCGGGCGAGGGGGATCGGCCCCGCACGGCGGTACCGGCGGTGCGGATCGGCGGCGTACCTGCCATCGTTCAAGCGGATCACCTGGTACTGCGGAAACGCGTCCGCCGGCAGGTAGGTCCTGGCTTCCGCAATGAGGCTGACGTAGCGCTCCTGCCACTCCGCTGGCATCGACTGCAGGGTGCGCCGGGGCACTACGAAGTACGCCGCGCGGGACTGCCCGAACGCCTGGTGTGCCGGGCCGGTGGCGTACAGCACTTTCCTGGCCGTTGCAGCGTCGGTGGAGTGATCTGTGGAAGGGGCGCTCATCGAAGTCATTCCGGGCTTTGGACGGGCAGGCGATCCATGTAGCCGCCATGGTTGGCCGCATGGCGGCTCAGCGTGGGACGCAGCGGCGTGGTACCCAGCTGCTCGATAACGCCGCCCTTTGCGCAGAAAGCGGCGAGATCCTCGGCCAGCTGGTCGCGCTCGTAATCCTTGTGCCGAACGGTGGTTGATGCGTCACTCGCGCGGCCGTTCTCGGGGAGTGCTGTGACCAAGGCGCGGAATGTCCGGCGTTCGCGGGGCTCGGCCGCGCGCAGCGGTGCAATCGCGTGCTGGACGTGGCCCGCGAGGCGCCAGATGCCGATGCGGCCGGAGCGCGCGCACGTGGCCTGGCCGCTGCGTGCCAGCCCGGTCAGCGTGTGGCTGATGACGTGGCTCGACTCGTTGATGCGCCCGATGGTCCTCAGCTGCTCAATCGTTGCGCCCTGCGGGAACTGCGCGAGGGCTTTGCGCACCAGGTCGGCGCGGCCGGTGTGCTGCGCGGAAGTACTCATGCGCGCGCCCCGGCAACCATCTGGCGCATCGCGCTGCCCAGGTGCAGCACGCGCGACGATTGATGCGCGACTGCGTCGGCGTTGTTGGTCAGCACCAGCGTGTCGTCCAGCGGGTAGGCGGTGTGCCCATCCCAGTCGTCCAGCACGTCCTTCATGCCAAAGTGCTCGCGCAGCTCCTGCGCGTTGGCGGTTTTGCCGCAGCGTTGCGGCCCATAGATCACGACAGAGCGGCTCATGCGTGGACTCCTTTCGTGGCGCGCGTAGCGCGGTTGTTAGGGGAGATCGGCCGGACGCGCACGCCCTGCCGGTCGAGCCAGCGGTGTGCGGCCTGAGCGGCCAGGCGGTTGAGGGGGAAGGTCGTGCCGCCCAGGCGCAGCGAGTTGCGCGATACCCCCGCGCTTCGGCTGGCGCTGGCGGCGAGCTGCATGAGCGATTCGCGGGGCGCGGCGGTGTACAGCCCGGCCCAAATCCAGCCCTGGCACACCATCAGCACCAGCGACTCGCCCTGGTGACCGGTGGCGAACTGCTGCTCAACCGGAAGAGTTGCTGCAGCGCTCATGCGGACAGCGCCAGGTCGGGGGCCTTGGCAATTTCGGCCTCGGCAGCAGCGAGGCCGGCGGCGGTCAAGGTCGCGGTGCGCGGCAGCTCCGGGTCGTCGAAGCGCACCAGGACTCGCTCATCCAGCCAGTTCATGACTCGGCGGGTGAACACCTTCTCCGGTCGGTTGTTGGGCGCGAAGCCCGCACGGGTGCGGTGCAGTGCGTGGTCCGAAGCGGCATGCGCTGCCAGCAGAGCGGCGCGTTCTTTCGGCTTGAGTGCGGCGGCCATGGCTTGTCTCCTGGTCAGGCTGCGATGGAGGTGGAAGGGGCGGTTGAAGCGAGTTCGGCCAGCACTTCGCCGCGGTGGCGGGCGAGGTGGGAGATCGGAATGCGGTAGTGCGCCAAGGTGCTGTCGGTCCAGCGCAGCTCGGCCAACGCGGCGCGGTCGTAGGGAACCGGCCGGGTGGCGATGCCGCAGCGGTGGCACTCGATGTGCACCAGGTCGGGGCAGGCCGTGCATAGGCGATGCCCGGTCGGCGCACCGCTGGTGGTGACGATCTGCGGCCGGTGGCCATGGCCACAGGAGGGAACCGATGCAGGCAGTGGGCGGGAGGTCTGTCGCACGGTCAGCCCCTCACCGAACTGCTGGCTGCCCAGCGGGCTTTCGCGGCCTCGTGGTGCGCATGGGCGCTGAGGAGCTCGACGATGCGCAGTGGCACGACGACGGCGGCCAGAAGCGCAATTGCCAGCCAGCTGATGCGAAGGTGGCGGTTCACGCTGCACCTCCTGCCACGTGCTTATCGAGGAAGGCCTGGAGCCTCGGCACCAGAGTGCTGGGCACCTGGATTGCGCCATTGCCGAGCCAGAGCCGCGTAACGGCGGTTTTGCCGTCTGTTTTAATTTCTGGGCGCTGGGCGTGCTCGCCAACGATCACCGCGATCGAGCGGTACTCCCTCTGCTTGCCCTCGAGGGTGAAAACGTTGGCTACCCAGCGCCCTTGGCTGTTGCGATTAACGGCCAGCTTTTCCGTGAAGCACTTGGCTTCGAATTCAACGAATCCGCTCATGCCTGTACCTCAGCCGGCGCTTCGCCGCTCGGGACAACGACGAGGGCTCCATCGACGGTCAGTCCAGGGTGCCCGCCCGTTGCTTGGCAGAGAACCTGCTGCAGGTTCATCGCGTCCTCTTGCCAGGCGCATGCGGCATCCTCCGCCAGCCACAGCTGCTGCCGGAGCTCCTCATTTTCGACAGCCAGGCGAGCAACTTCAGCGCAGAGCTGACTCAACGCCTCGCGGTCAAGGCGGCGAAAAACCGCGTTTCCGATGAGCGCGCTCATGCCCGCACCTCAGCTGACATATCCCGCGAGCAGGCTTCCAGGCGAAGGCTTGCCACGCCCATGCGGCGCGAGCGGCGCAGCTGGTTGCGGCTGTGCTCGCCCTTGCTGCGGGTCCACAGGGTCCGGGCGGTGCTGTGATCGCGGGCCGCCAGCGCCAGCAGGGCCTTGACGGCCAGCAGCGGCAGTAGGGTTGGGCTCGGATCGGCGTGGAGATGAGACATGGCGCGCTCCTGGTAAGAGAGGGCGCCGGCGGGTCATCTGCCGCGGGGAGCGGCTGCGGCAGGGAGGGGAGGCCCGGTCCGCTTGGCGACCCGCCGGTCGCCCGCCGGTGGGATGCCGGCGGAGCAATTTATCCCACAGCTAAATTTCTATTGCAATAGCTGCCAGCTAAATTTGTTGGCGGGGGATGGAAATGGGCGGGACACAACGGATAATTCCCAGGCGTATCAGGGCCAGGGAGGCTGCAATGTTCAGCAGGGTGTTGGTGTTAGGGGTTGCGCTGGTGGTTTCGCCGTGGTCTTCAGCTGAGGTGTTCAAGTGCAAGGGAGCGAGCGGGGAGACGGTCTACTCGCAAGACCCGTGTTCCGCAGGTGCTGCACCAATGAGGCTCCGTTCTAACCGGGCTTCAACAGAGAGTGCGGGCGAGGCTGCCAATCGCGCTGCGGTTTACCAGACGACAGAGCTGGCGGATGCAGGCATCGCTGAGCGGAACTGCCTGTCTTCGGAACAAAGCAGGATCTACAGTCCGGTCAACGCGCGCGGGCAGGACGTGTCACGCCAGATCGCCGCGCTTAACCGTGACCTGGCTAGGGCGAGCAACAATCTCGCTGGTGCTACCTATGAGGCTGGAATCCGTTCTCAGATAGCAAGCCTGCAGCAATCACACACGGCGGATAGAGCGTCCGCCGACACCCAGATGATGGAGGCCAGAAGACGTTGTGGCGATGCTCGCAGTGAGCGTGAGCGCGCCACGCGGGACAAGTACTCCGCTGGCGGCAACTGATAGAAGTGGGCGCCAGGCGCGCCCACTGACCACGGCTATAGGTCAGACGTCTTGGATGGAGACGTCTCTGATGAAACCAGCTTCATCCAACGGGACGCCTTCCATGCAGCATTCTCTGGCAGCCTCCATTTCCCGATGCAGCTGGACCAGCGCATCGTTTTCCAGGCAGTCGATGCCTGGCGTGTTGAAAGTTGCCTGGTCGATCAAGCATCCCAGGTTGTAGTGATCGCGCAGCCAGCGGATGCGGCGGAGGATGCTGTCCCGCGTCACGTTGTCGATGGTTGATGGCTTCGGCGCTGCGACCACGCGCAGCTTGGGCTTCTGCCCATCACGCCTTGCGACGCGCTGGGCGATCACCTGCGCCAATGCCTCGAGTGTCCCCGCGGCTGGGGGCTCCTTCTTCTGGTTCTCCATCCTTCTCCCTGAGCCTTTGCGCAAGCGCCTTGCTGAAATCAATCAGGTTGTCAGGGGTAACCGTCGCCTCGCCTCGGTGATAGAGGTACTCGTAGGCATAAGCCAGTGGCGTACCGTCGTCCTCATTGCTGAAGTCATCGATTCCAAGGTTGGCGAAGGTGAGCCTGACGAGCCTGATCGCGGAGGCGATAATCTCAGGGTCGATTCGCAAATCCTGAGAACCAGCAGCAGCGGCATCGACAGCAGCATCTTCAGACCTAGGTTGATCCAACCAACCATGTGACAGCCCCGCTGCCCGTTCGATCTTGCGCGCGGCATCATCGCCCAGCTTCTTCCCGCTCAACAGCTGGTTGAGGTAGGAGGGGGCCATGTCCAGGTGGATGGCGATAGCCTTCTGAGTTCCCAGCTGGGGTTTCAGCGTGGCAACCAGCGCTTGGAGGTTGAGGTGTCTGGCGGTGATGGCATCCATGCGGGAAGCGTAGCTAGTAGCTAAACAGCGTTGTTTCGCCATCAGCTTGACAATGGGATTTAGCTGATGGCTAAATACTAGCCCTATGGACCTACTCACCTTCATTTCGGACCCCGAACGTAAGCGGCGCCTCGCTGCCCTCACCGGCAGTTCTGAGGGATACCTGTGGCAGTGCGCGACCGGATGGAGGAACAAGAAGCCCAGCCCGATCCTGGCACGAAGGATTCAGGAGGCATCAGTAGAGATCGGTGGCGAGCTCGGGTGCGAGCCGTTGGCCCTGGCTGCAATCCGCCCTGACATCTGGCCGGCTGAGACGGCATGAAGTGCTCTGCCTACATAGGCCTGACGCGCCGGGGCGAACAGGACCCCGACCACGCCACCGATGCCGGATGCGGCGTCGTAGGTGCGAAGTGCGATGAAGTGCATGCGCTGCGGGAAGCTGATGATCTCTGCCATGGCGCCAATGTTGCGCCGGTCGCTGGCAGCCTTCCCACGATGATCGATCACGCGTTTCAGGGGGAAGCATGACCTGCCAGCGCTCTGACCTGTACTGGCGGGATGCGCTGCATAACGCAGTGGCCCGCGCCCCGGGTGGCCTGCAGGATGCCGCCGCACACATCAGCAAGCGACGGGGCAAGTCGATCTCGGCCGAGACACTGCGCAAGAAACTGCGGGGCGTTGATGGTGAGTCTATCTCCATGGAGATGGCCGAGATCCTGACCGACTACCTGCAGCAGTTTGTGGTCACGCAGGAGAGTGCCACCGACTGGGTGTGTTCTCTCGCGGGCCAGTACGACCTGATGGTGGACTACGTCCCGCCGCCGCCCGAGGGTGGCTGGCCCAATGAGCTGGCCGCGATCCAGGGGAAGTTGCTGGAGCTGCACAAGCTGACAGGCGCGCTGGCCGGTGCAGGCATCGACGCGCTGGCTGACCAGCGCCTCACTGTTCCCGAGGCGGATCGAATCCAGGACCTGTCGCGCGATGTGCGCAGGCTCTGCTACCGCCTTGAGCGAAACGCCTGCCGTGCTGCTGGGCAGCAGGGGATGGAGGACTGACGTGGCAATCCACCACGCCCATCGATCTCGGTATCGACGGCGTGGCATAGCCAGTGCGTCTGCACGACAGGCGATGGAACTGGCGGCCTTGGCGCTGACTGATGCGGTGCCTGGGTTGATTGGAGAAGAAGCATTGGCAGAGCGTGAGCGCATCCGCCAGCGACAAGATCAGCTAGACAACCGGCAGCACAGCCTGCCTTTGGGGAACCCTGATGTACCACGCAAGCATTGATTCTGCCCCATCCCCCCGGGTGGCTTGTGAAAGGCCGCGTGCTGCCCGCGCTACTGAATCCGCCTTGGCATTGCGAGCCATTCGCGATACCAGCGATGGGTCCTCCCTGGCTTTGGCGGACGCGGGTAATCAGACGCGCATTTCCTGGGTAGATAGCGGCTCGGGAAACTACTGAATGTCTGAGAACTATGGGGATGTGCTGCAGCAGCTGCAGTCCGCCGGCCTTCTGGTCACCGAACTGGACACCACCGGGCGCATGGTCCGCTGCCGGGTCGAGGGCTCACGCGAGCGACGCGGCTGGTACGCGCTCCACGAACTAAACACCTCGGCCGGCGAAGTGCTGGTCGTCGGCACATACGGCGTATGGCACGGCAACGAGAACGGCGCGACGAAGGTTGATCTGCGCAAGCGGGACAAGACGTTCTCCGATGAACAGCGCGAAGCGCTGCGCAATCGGCTGGCCGAGGATCGGCGCAGGGCGGAGGCCGCCCGGCAGACCCAAGCGAAGCGTGCGGCAGAGCGGGCATCGTCAGCCTGGGCCAAGGCCAACGCCGTTGGCGAGGCCGATTACCTGGTCAGCAAGGGCGTGCAGGGTTTCGGACTGCGCTATGGCACCACGGGTGCCGCACTTGTTCCGCTGCTGGACGTCAACGGCCAGGTGCATGGCCTGCAGGTGCTGCGCAGCGCAAAGCTGGCGGCCGCAGGGCGCAAGCCTGCGAAGGAATATTGGCCGGCCGGGATGGTCAAGAAGGGCCACTTCCATCTGATCGGCGGAAGCCCGCAGTGGATCCTGCTGGTGGCCGAGGGCTATGCCACCGCGGCGACGCTGCACATGGCGACGGGCTACCCGGTGGCCGTGGCGTTCGATGCTGGCAACATGCTGGCCGTCGCCTCGGCCCTGGCGAAGCGCTATCGCGGCATCAGGATGCTGCTCTGCGCCGATGACGACGTGTTGCAGAAGTGCCGACACTGCAAGAGCCGCCTGGTGCTGGCCGACCATCCGCAGTTCTGCCCATCGTGCGCGCAGCCGCATGGCGCGTCGAATGCCGGCCTGCTCGGTGCCGAGGCCGCAGCGCTGGACGTGGGCGGCGCGGTGCTGCACCCGGTATTCGCCGATGAGCCTGCCAGGCGCGAGCGCTTCATCGAAACCGGCCGCAAGATCAGCGACTTCAACGATCTGCACGCCCAGGAGGGCCTGCACGTCGTGCGCGCGCAGGTCGAGGCCCGTCTCACGGAGCTCTCCTGGCGGGTGTCTGCAGAAAAGCGCGCGCCTTCCATCACCAACGACGGGGGCGAGGGGACTGATCGCCTTACCCCTATCCACTCGCTGACCGAGCTGCTCGAGCGCTTCGCGCTGGTCTATGGGCAGGGCGGCACGGTGTTCGACCACAAAGAGCACATGCTCGTGGCGCTGGGCGACATGCGCGATGCCTGCGTGCGCAAGGAACTGCACCGCGCGTGGATGGAGCATTCGGATCGGTCCATCGTGCGTGTCCGCGAGGTCGATTTCGACCCCTCGGGCGAGAAGCCGGGCGTGACCTGCAATCTCTTCGCAGGCTGGCCGACGGTGCCGCAGGAGGGTAACTGCGACCGGCTGCTGCAGCTGCTCTGGCACATGTGCGGGAACGAGGCCAACCAGAAAGCCCTGTACGACTGGGTGGTCAAGTGGCTTGCTTACCCGCTGCAGAATCCGGGCGCCAAGATGAAATCGACCATCGTCATCCATGGTCCGCAGGGCACCGGCAAGAACATGTTCTTCGATGAGTACATGAAGCTCTATGGCGAGTACGGCCGGGTGCTTGACCAGGCCGCCCTGGAGGACAAGTTCAACGACTGGGCAAGCCGCAAACTGTTCCTGCTGGCCGACGAAGTGGTTGCACGCACCGAGGTCTACCACCTCAAGAACAAGCTCAAGGCGTTGATCACGGGTGACCGCATCCGCATCAACCCGAAGAACATCCAGGCCTACGAGGAAGACAACCACGCCAACCTGGTGTTCCTCTCAAACGAGGCGATGCCGGTCGTGCTGGAAGAGGATGACCGCCGCCATGCGGTGATCTGGACCCCGGACAAGCTGAGCCTGGAGTTCTACACCGAGGTGCTGGCCGATATCCGCAACGGCGCGACGGCGGCGCTGCATCACTACCTGCTGCAGGTTGACCTGACCGGCTTCACCAACGGCACCAACCCGCCGATGACGCAGGCGAAGGAAGAGCTGATCGGCCTGAGCCAGGACAGCCCGCAGCGGTTCCTGGACGAGCTCTACGGCGATGACATTCCCGGGCTGAAACCAATGCCGGCGCTGTCGAAGGAGTGGTACGAGGTCTACAAGGCCTGGTGCGCACGCGAAGGCATGCCACGCCCAGCGCCGTCACCAAAGTTCATCAACGCGCTGGTGCGCAAGCGCCAGATCCTCCACCCCGACCGGGCGCGGAAGCGCTACCAGATCGAGCAGACCGTGAACGGGCCGCATGGCTTCCTGATGCTGGGCGATTGCACGGTGCCTGACGGCAAGACAGAGGCGGCATGGCTGGGCGACCAGGTCGTGTCATTCCGCCGCATGTACTCCGACTACAAGGGGCGTGCGTGATCACTATGCCCATCAATGTGCGGCGTGTGCGGGATGTGCGGGCAGATGTGCGGGCATTGAATTGCCGCGCATCGCTTGCGGTAGTAGGCGTGTGCGGGACGTGCGGGCATCGGCCTACATGGGCGGGCGCGGGCGAGAACGGGTATCGCGCTGCCACGCCGCAATGCACCTCGCGTGCGTATGTGGGTGACCGCACATCCCGCACACGCCGCACACGCGTTGTGCCGCGTGGATTCAGCGGCTATCGCATTCCGCACACACCGCCGCACAGCCCGCACATGCTCACGCGCGCGCGTTTTTCCGCTTTAACGATCTTCGAAGGAAATGGAGAAGGGGGTAGCAATGGCTGAGGAAGACGTGACCATCACTGGCAAGGAGCTGGCCTCGCTGATCGGCTGCAAGCCGTCCTACGTGGTCGAGCTGAGGAAGAAGGGCAGGGTGGTGGTGGGCGAGGGCGGCAAGGGATTCCTGAAGGCCGCCTCCCTGGAGCTCTACGCTCGCACCGCAGACCCGGTCTATGCCGGTGTGGCCCAGCGCCACGCAGATGAGCGCGGCAGCGCGCTGGTGGGGAGCGGGGAGGCGGCCAGCGCTGGCGACGTCGACATCGATGACGATGAAGACGACGGTGACGACGACGATGCCAGGCCCTCACGCGCCGGCCGCCCGCAGACCCCGGATTCCGCGCGCAAGGCCAAGGCGCTGGCCGACAAGGCCGAGACCGACGCGCACATGGCGCACATCGCGCTGCAGAAGGAGCTGGGGCTGCTGCTCCCGCGCGCTGACGTGGAGGCATTCCTCGCTGAGCATGCAACGACGTTCCGGGGCGCGATGGAACGCCTGGCCGACACGCTGGCGCCGCAGCTCGCGGCAACGTTGGATGAGGCCGGGTGCCGGCGGCTGGTCTGGGATGAGGTGAGCCACGCCCTGGAAGAACTGAGCCAAGGCTTCCGCACGCTGGCGGCCAAGGCAGCGGAGGCTGCGGAATGATGGAGGCACAAAGCTGCCTGGCGTCGGTGCTGGCGCGCTCGCTGCAGCCGCGGCGGCCCATGAGCGTTTCGCAGTGGTGCGATGAACACATGCGTCTGTCCACCAAGAGCGGCAACAAGCCTGGGCGCTGGGTGACAGACCGCAACCCTCCACTGCGTGAGCCGATGGACAACATGTCCGCCCGCAGCCCGGTGCATGACCAGGTCTGCATGTTCCCGATCCAGTTCGGCAAGAGCCAGCTGGCGACCAATGCCATGGCGTACTGGATGGACTATGCGCCGGGCCCGATGATGTACGCGCTGCCGGGTGAGGTGTCCATGAACAAGTGGATCGCCCAGAAGCTCAACCCGATGATCGAGGTGTGCGCAGCAGTCAAGAAGGCGCTGACCAGCACGGCCAGCCGGGATAGCGCGAACCAGCGCACGTTCAAGGACTTCGCTGGCGGGCAGCTGTTCGTGGAGCACATGGGCAGCCCGCAGCGCCTCAAGTCCTCGACGGTGAAGTACCTGCAGGTGGATGAGATCGATGAGGCGCCGCAGCAGCTCTCCACCGGCGACGACCCGGTGAAGATGCTGGACGGACGCACGTCGTCCTTCCCGACGACCTACAAGCGCCAGTACATCAGCACCCCTGGCATCGCCGGACTCAGCAGGATTGCGAAGCTGTACGACAAGAGCGACCAGCGCCGCTATCACGTCCCGTGCCCCCACTGCGGCCATTACCAGGCGCTGCAGTGGAGTGGCTTGGTGTGGTCGCCCGACAAGAGCCACGCGTGGTACGCCTGTTGCGAATGTGGGGTCGCCATCGAGGAACACTTCAAGACCGACATGATTGCCAACGGGCGCTGGGTGGCGGCCAACCCCGACTCGCCGATTCGCGGCTACACCATCAACTGCCTCTACTACCAGTTCGGGCTGGGGCCGCGCTGGTTGGACCTGGTGAAGGAGTGGCTGGAAGCGCAGGGTGATCCTGCCTCCCTCAAGACCTTCGTGAATGACCGGCTGGCCGAGACGTGGGAAGACCCGTCGATGCGGGCGGTCAAGCACAACGTGATCAAGGATCGCGCCGAGCCCTACGCCCTGCGCTTGGCTCCTCTCGGGGTGCTGGCGGTGACAGTGGGTGTCGATACCCAGGATGGGCGCTTGGCGGTGCACACCATTGGCTGGGGGCGTGGTATGACCGCCTGGACCCTCGACTATGTGGAACTGCAAGGCGATCCCGCAGAGGATGCAGTGTGGGTTGCGCTGACGGATCTGCTGAACCGCGCCATCGAGCGAGCGGACGGCGCTCTTCTGCGGCCGATGGCAGTCGCTATCGATGCCGGTGGCCACCGCACGGAGGCGGTAAAGAACTTCGTGCGCCAGCGTCGTGTCACCCGACCAATGTGCATTTTCGGCGCCGTTCCGAACAACGCGCCGGTGCTGTCGAAGGGAAAGCTGGCTGACGTGACCTGGAACGGCAAAACGGACAAGCGTGGCATCACCATCCACCACGTCGGCACCGTGGCCGCGAAGCACTATCTGTATAGCCGCCTCTCCGCCGATGCAGAGCGCGCTGTCGAGTCGCGCCTGGTGCATTTCAGCGATGAGCTGCCGGATGAGTACTTCCCCGGTTTGGTGTCGGAGGTCTACAACCCGGTGAAGAACCGATTCGAGAAGAGGGTTACGCGTAACGAGCCGCTGGACACTTGGGTCTACGCCTATGCTGCCGCGCACCACCCGGAGGTCCGCCTGCATCGCTACACGCGTGCAGACTGGGACGTGTTGGAAGCCCGCTTGCTGCTGACCGTGAACAGTACGGATTCCCGTGAAACAGAGGCGACGCCTGTGGAAGTCGATGCGAAGACTGTTTCGCGTGGAACCCAACAGGTCCGGCCGCGTAGCAGCGGACTGGCGCGTGATGGGTGGGCGCTGTAATGGCAAAACGTACCGAGTCGGCCGAAGAGCTGAGGGAGCGGATCTTGGCGGCCATGCGAGCAGACATTGGCATCAGTGAGCGCATGGCGCTGCCGTTCGTTGAATCGGTGATGCAGTGCTTTGCCGGCGAGCAGCCCTATTTCCCTGCAGCAGTTCGAACCTACCCGCTGACGGAGATTCGTCGTTCTCTGGAGGCTGGGATTCCCGTGAAACAGGTCATGCGGGACTTTGACGTGTCCAGATCAAAGCTGCACGAGCTGTTCCCTGGTGGGCTTCCGAGGAAGGGAAAACGGGGGTCGTCCACGATTTCAATGAAAGTGGAGACAAATTAGTTTTCTGCTTCTTTTGAATCAGTTAGTTAGGCGGGCCACTGTCCACGATTTTGTTGAGTTCGTGGACAGCGCTATCCGTAGCCTATGTAGTCATGAAGACTGCTCAGGAAATGCTGGATTTCTACATCGATGCGGAGGTCGCAGTCCTTTCGGGCCAGACCGTTCGCATCGGTGATCGCCAGTTGACCCGAGCGGACCTGGCTGAGATTCGTTCCGGTCGGAAAGAGTGGCAGGCGGCGGTCCTGCGTGCAGGTTCTGTTGCCGGTCGGCGTGCGCGCTGGGCCAATGCCGATTTCGGCGGGGTGACCTGATGTCATCCGCGCAGATCGCCAAGGCACGATTGGACGCCGCACTCGGCGCGGATCGCGCCATTCAATCGGCGCGGGCTCAGATGGCTCCAGTCATCGCGCGTGCGCACGAAGTCACGCGGCCGTCGCGAAACCGGAAGCTGGCGAGGGACTGGGGCAGTGGCAATGCCATCGCAGGCATGGATGCGCGTCAGCTCCGCGACCAGGCCCGCCATCTGGAGCGTGACCTCGATCTGGCAGACAACGCGTTGAACGTTCTGGTTCAGAACACGGTCGGCGCAGGCATCGATGTGCTTTCTGCTCCTCGGCTTCCAGGGCAGCCGATCAACCGCGAGCTGGCACTGCAGCTGGACGACCTCTGGGACGCCTGGTGGGACGCGCCCGAGGCCACTCGCACGCACGATTACGGTATGTGCCAGCAGCTGCTGGCACGTAGCTGGTTCCGCGATGGTGATGCGTTCTACCAGGATCTGATCGGCACCGTGCCGTACTTTGAGCACGGAACCACTGTGCCGTACAGCTTTGAGATGTTGGAGGCCGACCTGGTGCCGTTGGACTTCAACGATCCGGCTCGCAACATCCTGCAAGGTGTCGAGCGTAACGCCTGGGGCCGGCCTATCGCGTTCCACGTCTACAAGAGTCATCCGGGCGATCCGATGTGCACGCGGCTGGAAACCAAGCGGGTCTCGGCTGAGTTCATGCACTGCATCGCGCTGATGAAGCGCCTGCACCAGGTGCGGGGGCTCAGCGTGTTCGCGAGCGCCATGTCCCGCTTTGAGGACGTGAAGGACTACGAAGAATCCGAGCGCATTGCTGCCAAGGTGGCGGCGTCGATGACGTTTCAGATCAAGAAGGGCAGCGGCGAACAATACGGCGCGGATTTTGGCGGCCAGGCCATCCTGCAGGACGGTGTTCCGATTCGTGAGCTGCGACTCGCACCCGGTGCGATCTTCGATGATCTGTTGCCTGGCGAGTCGATTGAGAGCCTGGGCACCGACCGGCCGAATCCCAATGCCGCCACCTGGCGCAAGGAACAGTTGCGCGCAGCTGCCGGTGGCATCGGCGTGAGCTATTCGAGTCTGTCGCTGGACTACAACGGCACCTATTCGGCGCAGCGTCAGGAGCTGGTCGAGAAGTGGGGCAGTTACCTGATGCTGGCCGAACGCTTCATTGCGTTGTGCGTGCGACCGCAGCGTATGCGTTTCGTAGAGGCATGCGTGCTTTCTGGCCGCGTGCGCCTGCCCCGTGGCTGGATGCTGCGGGACTTGGCCGCCTCAACGTACGTCCGCCCGGTGATGCCGTGGATTGATCCGTTGAAGGAGGCCTACGCGCGCGGAGAGGCGGAGGACCGCGGCTGGGTGTCGCCGCAGCAGAACACGCTTCAGTACGGCAACAACCCCGCTGAGGTCCTGCGTCAGCGCCAGGACTGGCAGGAGCAGACCCAGACCCTTGCGCCGCTGGCGCCCAACACCAGTGCAGAAGCGCGTGCCCAAGTCTTGGGCCAGCTGACGCGCGATCTCTCCAGGAGCGAATGACATGCGTGCATGCCTGTTGGCCAGCGCGATCCAGAACACCATCCGTGCGGAAGCAGCAACCGAAGCCGAGCTTGGCCCGGCCTTGTACCAGGTCCGGGCAGAGGCCGATGTCGCCGACGTGATGATCTATGGCGCCATCGGTGGCTATCTGTTCGAAGAGTCAGTGTCCGCTGCCGACTTGGTCGAGCGGATCGGCCAGATCACAGTGGGCACTATTCACGTGCGGCTGAACAGTGTCGGTGGTGTCGTCGCCGATGGCATGGCAATCCACAATGCGCTGCAGGCCCATCCGGCGCACAAGATCATTACCGTGGAAGGGCAGGCCGCTTCCATCGCCTCGCTGATCCTGCAGGCCGGCGATGAGCGCCGGGTCTATGCCAGCTCCTTGGTCATGGTTCATGCGCCGCGCACTGTTGCTGCCGGCAGCGCTACGGCATTCCGTCAGAACGCGGAGGCGCTGGACGCGCACGCGTCGGCCATGTTGGAGGCCTATGCGGCCCGCTCTGGTCAGCGTGAAGAGATGGAGCGACTGCTTACCGACGATGCCGACCACTGGTTCTCCGGTCCGCAGGCCGTCGATGCCGGTCTGGCCGACCTGGTGGTGGACGCCGACCCCGGGGCCACGGCCATGTGGTCGTCGGCATCTACCGTCGCGATCCGCGGCTATCTGCAGTCCATTGAGGGTGCTGGCGCGCCCGTGTTGTCCCAGCTGCGTCGAAGCATCGTCGCCAGCCTCTCTCCGCAAGTATTCGCCTCGCTTCCCGAGGTCAGCCAGTCGGCCGTGATCGGCCATATCGAGGATCCAACCATGAAGAAGCAGTACAGCGCCATCCTCGCGAACGCCGGTCGACAGAGCCCGGCAGTCGCAACCACCGCTACCGCGCCGGTCACCCCGGTCGTCGCCGCGGCTCCCGTTCCCGCCCCGACGCCGGCCGATCCGGTCCAGGCCGCTCTGGGTGCGTTGCGTGAGCGCAACACCCAGATCCAGGCCATTGCGCTCCCACACATGGGCAACGCACAGGTCCGTGAGTACGTGGATGGCGTGATGGCGCAGGCAGACTCCAACATCACCGCCGACGCGGTGGGTCGCCACATCCTGGCACTGCTGGGCAGCAACGCTGCACCGCTCAATGGCGGTGCGGCCGTCACCGCTGGTACTGACCAGCGCGATCTGACCCGCTCGGCCATGTCCAATGCGATCCAGGCCCGTGCCGGTCTGGTCCAGGCGACGGACGGCAATGCCTTCCGTGGCATGTCGCTCACCGAGATCGCTCGCGCGTGCGTGCAGCAGGCCGGTGTTGACACCCGTGGGATGGAGCGCCTGGAAGTGGTGGGCATGGCGTTCACCCACAGCAGTTCGGATTTCCCGCAGCTGCTGGGTGACGCCTCGCGCCGGGCCCTGCAGCAGGGCTACCAGGAAGTGGAGGAAACCTTCGACCAGTACACCCGCCCGGTGAATGTGAGCGACTTCAAGCCAACCAACCTGGTGGGTCTGGGCGCCTTCTCGGATCTGGATGTCGTCCCGGAAGGCGGCGAATACAAGCAGGGCTCGTTCTCCGAGCAGTCGCAGGCCATGAAGATCGTGACCTACGGCAAGCTGTTCACCATTACCCGCCAGGCCATCATCAACGACGAACTGGGCGTGTTTGGCGACGTGCCGCGCAAGATGGGCCAGGCGGCACGCCGTACGCTCGCCAAGGCCGTGTTCGACCTGATCAACAGCAACCCGATCCTGGCTGACGGCAAGCGCCTGTTCCACGCTGACCACAAGAACCTGCTGCCGGCTGCACTGATCAGCACCGCCAGCGTAGGCGCGATGCAGGCTGCCATGCGCCTGCAGAAGGATGCGGACGGCAATCTCATCCAGGTGCCGATGCGCGGTCTGCTGACGCCGGTGGCGCTGAGCGGCCTGGCAAAGACCGTGCGCACCGCCCAGTTCGCCGTGGGCGCGGGCGTTGGCAGCAACGACCCCAACATCGTGCGCGAGACCTTCGAAGTCTGGGATGACGGTCGTCTGGACGCCAAGGATGCACAGGCCTGGTACGGCATTTCCAACCCCGCCTACGTGGACGGGATCGTGGTGGGCTACCTCGACGGCAACCAGACGCCCTACCTGGAGCAGCACCAGGGCTTCACCGTCGACGGCGTGGCGTGGAAGGTTCGCCTGGATGCGGCACCGGCCATTGCCGACTACCGCGGCATCTACAAGAACCCCGGCAACCCGGCACCTGCCCAGGGCTGATCGCCCGCCATGGAGATCGCCACGAAAGCGGCGGTCTCCTGAACCCTTTCACGCATCCGGAGAGAATTTATGAAGAACGCACATCAGGACGGTCGCGTGCTCGACGTGACCCTGACCGCTGACACCAAGAGTGGCGAGCTGGTGGTACAGGGCAAGCTGGTTGCCGTCGCCGTTACCGATGGTAAGGCCGGCGAGACCATCGCTACGCATGTCGAAGGCGTGTTCGAGCTGCCCAAGCTGCCGGCCGCCGTGTTTGCTGTCGGTACCACCGTCAACTGGGACACCGATGCTGGGCACGCGATCGCCGGTGCAGCCGGTGCCGACCAGGTGGCCGACATCGGCTTCGCTGTCTACGCGGCTGAGGTTGGCGCGCTGACCGTGTTCGTCCGGCTGACCCCGGGCTCCGCCGCAGCGGGCGCATAACCGAACAGGCCGGTACCGCTCACAGACGCCCGGGTGGCGTGAGCGGTGCCGGTTCTTCCACAGCGACAACGGGGGATCGCATGAGCACCACCAGCGCGCCGCGCGGCGTACGCAATAACAATCCTGGCAACATCGACCGCACCAGCACGCCGTGGCGGGGTGAGGATCGATCCGCCGCGGCCATCGCTCGCGAGCAGCGCTTCTGCGTGTTCCTGACCCCGCAGGCCGGGTTCCGCGCTCTGGCAAAGACCCTGCTCACCTACCAGCGCAAGCACGGCCTGCGCACGGTGAAGGAGATCATCGGGCGCTGGGCGCCGCCGGTGGAGAACAACACGGGTGCTTACGTGCAGCAGGTTGCTGCGGCGGTGGGCGTTGCGCCTTCTGAAATCATCCGCCTGGACAACGCGGTCACCCTGAGCCGGCTGGCCACGGCCATCGCCAAGCACGAGAACGGTGGCATGTACTGGCGGCCCGATGTGATCGAAGCGGGTGTTGCAGAGGCGCTGCGCTGATGGTCGGCGGCGGCGTCACTGCCTCGGCACCCTGGTGGGCTGCGGGCAGCGTGGTAGCGCTGTGGGTGCTACGCGAGACGTGGACGGCTTTCCTCGCGCACAGGAAGGAGCGCACGGAAACCGACGCCAACGTGGATCTCATCAAGGGCCTTTCCGAGCGCATCGGGTTCCTGGAGCAGCGTGTCACTGCTCAGGACGAGCGGCTGCAGGCCGAGATGCAGATGCGCCTCAAGGCGCAGGAAGACGCGAGCGCGCTGCGTATTCGCGTCCGCCAGCTTGAATCCACGCTGCGCGGCCTTGGTGCAGTCATCCCGCCCGAAGATCCGGTGGTGTCCGCATGATCCGCGCCCTCATCGCCGCCATCCTGGTGCTGCTGGGCGTCATCGTCTGGCAGCGCGGCTCGGTCTCCATCGCGCACCGTGCGGCCGACCAGGCCGCGTCGAGCCGTGACGCCATGGAAGGTGAGCGGGACGCAGCCCGAGCTGAGGCCAACGCCGCGACCGAAACCCTGAAGGCAGAGCGCAGCAGTGCCGCCGCCGCGAACGCCCTGGCCTCCCAGTACGAAAAGGAAAAGAACGATGCACAGAAAGCATCTGATCGCCTCGTCGCTGATCTTCGCGCTGGCAACCAGCGCCTGCACCAGCGTTGGCAAGCGTCCATCGCCACCGCAGAGCTGTCCGCGGCCGCCACTGCCGGCAGCCAGCCTGATGGTCGAGCCGACGACCGAATTGAAAGTGCGGGCCGAGCTGTTGGCGCCGCCGCCCAGTGCGACGCCCAGGTGAGGGCGCTGCAGGCGTATGCGCTCCTGTGCTCGGGAGGTGCCCGGTGAGCGAGCGCGACTTCCTGCGTCAGATGGACGCAACCATTCATCGTGCACTGGCAATCGCCGGCACGGTCTCTACCGCCAAGGTCACGTCGGAGAAGACCGGCGTCGTGACTGAGGACGTACGTGTCTACGTCGACCGCGATGTGGAGACCATCGGGGAGCTGCAGCAATTCGTTGCTGGACGGATCGAAATCGCCTACCTGCGAGCCGATGTTGACCCGGAGCAGGGTGACCGCGTCGAGGTCGATGGCGAGGCCTTCGTGAACGTGAAGAAGCTCAGTGACGACGGCTCACGCAGCCGCTGGCTGGTGCGCCGTGGCTGAGCTGGCTGAACCCCTCTCCTGGCAGCTGGTCGAGTTCCTGCGTGATCGCGTGAAGCTGATCCGCACGTCGGCCGGATTCCGCACCGATATCGGGAGCGGGCTGATCGTGGTGGACGATGATGAGGTGAGTGAGGACCAATCCGAGCCCGCCACCGTCATCTCGGTCCAGCAGCTCTCGCGGAGTGGCGGCGGTAGCGCCCAGGCCAGTTCCGACGCCGCTATCACCATCGAGTTTGAAGTTCCTCGCGGGAGCGGTCGGGAGAACCCACGGTTGCTGGTTCACCGTGCCAGGCACGACCTGATCCGCGCCCTGACGCTGAACGCCAAGATGCTGCCGATAGGCGTCACCGCCTTCGAGCTGCTGACAACCCAGATGGCAACCCTGGAAGACGACGCAGGGAGTTCCGCCGTCGTCGCTCAGATCACCGCGCGGGCTGGTCTGACCGAGACCTTCGAGCCCGTCCCCAACCCGAACCCGTAGGAGCAACACCATGGCACAGCCCAAAGTCCGCAAGTTCGCAGGCGATCTGCGTTTCTGGGAGCACGGCGCGAACGGCGCCCGCATTCCCGTCATTCCCGAGCCGGCCGACAAGTTCGGCAACCAGCCGCTGGAACAGTCGTCGCTGACGTTCAGCTATGAGGCTGGCGACTCAGTGGAGGTCAAGAGCAAGCGTCGTGATGCGCGTTACGGCCAGATCGTCCACAAGGACACGAACCCTGGCGTCACCAGCGTCTCCATCACCGCGCTGGAAGTGCCGACTGCCATCCTGGCCCGCATGCTGTACGGCACTCTGGTGGCCACCCAGGTCGCCGCCGGTACCGCCACCGACGTGTCTGTGACCGTGGGTAGCGTGGACACGCCGGTCAAGCTGCCGCACAACTTCCTGCTGGCCGACACCGCGCCGGTCTTCAAGAAGGGTGCCGTCGACCTGGTTGAAGGGACCGACTATACCCTCGATCCGGTGCACGGCCTTCTGATTCCGAAGGCCGGCGGCGCTCTGCAGGCCGGCAACACCGTGGTGGCCACCTACACCTACGACGCCTACCTCGAAACCGCCATCAGCGGCGGCACCACGCCCAGCAAGTCCTTCCAGATCCTGGGCGACATGCAGGACCGCATCAGCGGCGACGAAGGCCTGCTGACGATCCCGAACGTCGACCTGACCGTGGATGGTGACGTGGACTGGTTCAGCGATGAGCCGATCCAGGTGACCCTGACCGGCCCGGTGATCTTCCAGTCCGGCGAGGCCGATCTCTACACGTTCAAGATCGCGGCGCAGTCGGCGGACTGAGCGGGCTTGTGACCTCGGCGAGGGGAGGGCGCCCGAGCGGCGCCCTCCCGGCATGAATCAGGAAGGGCTTCGTGGCATCCAATCGCGCCAACAACCTGCTCAAGTACTACGTCAGTGGCCGTCGCGCGAAGGGCTTCCATGGCCTGACCGACCTGGCCGGCGAGGTGCTGAATCGCTATGACCTGTCGGTGCAGCGGGCGTTCATTGGGCTGCAGCGGCGCGCTGGGCCGGCCACCACGCAGGAAGTCCGGGCGTCCTACAACATCCGCGCCTCGGCGCTTCGCGGGAGGTACCGCGTGGAGACCGGCGAACGCGGCTACAGCACCGGCAAGCGCGGCAGGGATGACTTCCTGGCGATCTGGGCCAGCACCCGGCAGATCTCGCTGATCGAGTTCGGTGGTCGCTGGGCGGGCCGGAAGTCCAAAGGCGCGACGGCCAGCATCGATCTGGGCGAATCGAAGACATACGAGGGCGCCTTCATCGCCACGATCAAGGGCCGCAAGGCCATCCGGGTGCGCAGCTGGGATCGGGCGCAGCAGAAGCGGCATGGCCGTGGGCCGGTTCGTATCCTGCGCGGGCCCAGCCCGTTCGAGATGCTCTCCGGTGCTGACGGTAACAGCCGTGCGCTCACTGCGCGGCGCCGGCTCATGGATCGCTTGCATACCACCTACGTGACTGAACTGCGCCGCCAGTGGCGCATCAACGGAAGCTCCAATGGCTGATCGGCTGGAAGAAGCAATTCGGGTTGTCATCGAGACCCAAGGTCGCGAGGGCGTGGATGAACTGCGCGCGGCGTTCGGCGACCTGGGCGATGTATCGGTCGAGACCGCCAGCAAGGCCACCAAGCTGCTGGACTCGCTGACCGGGCTGAATGAGGCCGCATCCAAGGCGGACGCCTACGACGGCATGCTGACCGACCTTGCCGAGCTGGAAAAGCAGTTCGGAGCCAACCAGCAGGCTGCGCTGTCCCTCAGCCTCAGCATCGGCGAGATGGAGAAGCCGTCGCGCGAGGTGCTGGCTGCCCAGCGCGAGCTGCGCAAAGAGGGGGAGCGCCTGCAGAAGGCGCTCACCGAGCAGTGGGACGCGGTTGCCAAGGCAGATACCGAACTGTCCTCGCTCGGCGTCAACACGGCCAACCTGGCCGACCACCAGCAGCGGCTGCGTATCGAAGCCACTCGCAGTGCGGCCGCGCTGACCGAGCAGGCCCGTGCCGCAGCCGCCGAGGCCGAGGCCGGCCGCCGCCGCAAGCAGCAGATCGAGGAAGGCGAGGCCGCCTTCCGCAAGCAGGCCACCACCAGCAAGGCCGCCGCGAAGTCGCTGGCCGAGTACCGCGAGCGCGCCGCTGATGCTGCCGCCGGCAGCGGCGATCTGGCCTCGGCCACCGAGAGCACTGTCAGCTGGTTCGACAAGCTGAAAGCGGTCGCGGCGGGTGCGATCGCGTTTGTCGGCCTGAACCGGGTTGTCGATGGCATCAAGGCCATCGTGAAGGAAGGCAGCGACGCCGAGCAGGAGCTGGCGCAGCTGGAAGCCGCTCTGCATGCCACGGGCCGCACCAGCGAGTTCACCGCCCAGAGCTTGGCTGCGATGCGCCAGCAGCTGCAGAGCGGCCTCTTTGATGATGGGCAGATCAGCGCGGCGCAGGTGCGCCTGCTGTCCTACACCAACATCGTGGGCGAACAGTTTCCGGCTGCGATGCAGATCACCATCGACCAGGCCCAGCGGCTGGGCATGTCGCTGGAGCAGTCGGCCGAGACTGTGGGCAAGGCGCTGCAGACGCCTTCCAAGGCGATGGAGAGCCTGAGCAAGCAGGGCTTCACGCTGGATGACAGCCAGAAGGCGTTGATCAAGAGCCTGGAGGCGACCGGGCAGGTTGCGCAGGCGCAGTCCATCATTCTGGACATGCTCACCGAGTCCTACGGTGGTGCTGCTGCCGCCGCCAAGGTGGGCACCATCGCGGGCCTGTGGAAGACCGCCACCGACCGCTTCAAGGACTGGAAACAGGAAGTCGCCGACCAAGGCGTGCTGACCTACTTCAAGGAACAGCTGACCACCCTGCTGACCACGCTGGATCGACTGGCCGCCGATGGCAGCCTATCGCGATGGGCCAAGCAGACGGCCCAGGCCATCATCACCATGGCCGAGGCGGTGAAGGGCACCACGCAGTGGGTGGTCGACCACGCTCGCGTGATCGGGCTGATGGCTGCCGCATATGCCCAGTTCAAGATCGTGGGTGCCCTGATTCAGCTGAACGCGTGGCGTGCTGGACTGATCGCGGCCACGAATGCCCAGATCGCCAACAACGCCGCCGTCGCAAGTGGCGGGCGGGGGATTACCCGCTTCGGTGCCTTGTTGCGAGGCCTGCCGAAGGCCGTGCCCATCACCGTCGCCGTGCTGGGGCTGGAAGCGGCCATGGGTGGCCTGGATGCGCTCAAGACCGTCGCCCAGGACATCTGGAAGCACCACGACCCGGCTCTGAAGCGCGCTGGCGAGGCGCAGCGGGCCTACATCAATCAGGTGCGGGACTCGGCGACCGAGCTGCGGCGGCAGTCGCTGGAGTTCATTGCCTATCGTGACGTGGTCATCAAGTCGGCCGAGGAAGTTTCCAGGCTGGGAGAGGCCGAGCGGCTTGCCTACGAAAAGCGCATATCTGGGCTTGAGCAGTACCTGACCGCGCAGGAAGGCTACCTGCTGATGCAGCAGAAGTCCGGCATGGCGACGGCTGAGCAGCTGCAGCAGCTGGGCCAGGTGACGCAGCAGCTGCTGGACGTGTCGACCGGATTCGCGGCGCTGCGCACCGGCGTCCAGACTGCGGCCGATGCGATGAAGAACGGCATCGGCGGCGCGGCGCAGCAGGTTGTGACGCAGCTCGAAGGCATCGACAGCAATGCCAAGCTGGCGAACGAGTCCATCCGCAAGATGTTCTCCGGTCTCAACTTCGCCGATACCGCCACGCTTGCCTCCGTAGGCGAGGCATTGGGCTTCATCGCCACCCAAGGTGGCGCTGCCGAGCGCAACGTGCGTGACGGGCTGCTGGCGACGCTGCAACAACTGTCGGGTGAAGAGCTGGCCCGCTTCCAGGGCGCTGCCCAGGCAGCGTTCGACTCATTGCCGCAGGCCGCGGTGAATGCCGCGGCGGTGCTGGAGACGACGCTGCTGGCCGCGATGACCAAGCTCGGCGTGGCCTCGGGCCAGCTGGGGGTCAGCTTCACCCAGGCGGGGCGGGATGCCATTGCAGCCTTCGGCGCCGTCACTGAGAACGCGGTGGCCACAGGTACCCAGATCGAGGCGGCCTTCAAGGCCGCGCTGGGCAACGTCGCCACGCTGGATGAGGCGCGCACGCTGGGCAACCTGCTGCAGGCCGCCGGCGAGCAGGGGCGGGTGGGCTTCGATTCCGCAGCCCGCGCGGCCTCGGCGCTGCGTGCCAGGCTGCGCGAGATCGAGGCGGGCCTGAATCCGCTGACCGATGAGTTCCAGCGCCTGGGCATCCAGTCGCAGCAGTCGCTCAACGCTGCACGCGATTCTGCCTGGGAAGCTTTCGAGACTATCCGCAAAGGTGCAGCCAACGGCAAGGCATCGGTCGAGGATGTGCGCCGTGCATTTCGCGCCTATGCCGACACCGCCAAGGCCGCGGTGGCGGACAGCGATGCCTGGCGGCGTGCCCAGGTGCAATCCCAGCTGGATGTGCAGGGCGCCGTCTATGACACTGCAGGCTCGCTGGAAGACCTTGGTGCCAAGGGCGAAACGGCCATGGGCCGCGTCGAGCAGGGTGCGCAGAAGGTCTCTGGCGCCCTGCGGGAGGTCAAGCAGGCATCGGATGAGGCGGGTAGCGGGGTCGAGCGGGTGGCCGAGGGCGCAGCGGCAGCCGGAAACAGCTTCTCCAGCGCATCGTCAGCTGCTGGCGGCTTCTCTCTCAACATGGGTGAAGTCTCCGAACGAACCCGTGAGCTGCTTTCCCAGATGAGCGGACCAAACGGCCTGCAGCAGTTCGCCAACGTCTGGAACGCGTTGTTCGAGCAGCGGCAGGACCTGGCGAAGTACACCGAGAAACAGAAGAAGCTGCTGGACGGCATGGAAGAGATCTCCGGCAAGCGAAAGGAACTGGCCGAGCGCTTCGACCTGGTCGGCTCCAGCGAGCTCGACGCCATCGTCCAGCTGGAAAGCCAGATCGAGTCCAAGCGCCTGGAGAAAGAGCGGGCTGCAAAGCAGGCAGCGGAAGAGCGCCGCCGCGCCGCCCTGGCTGAGGCTGAGGCCCAAGCCAAGGCGGACGCCGCCCGCATCCAGGCCGGCGATAACAAGGAACAGGTCCTGACTATTGACTGGAAGGCTCCAAGCAAGGAAGTGGTGGCCGGCGCCACGGCGGCCGAGATGCAGCAGGCCGAGCGCATTGCGGGCCTCGTCGCTCCCATCGTGCTGCGCAGGATCGAGCGCAGCCGCGCGGTCTCGGTAAGGGGCGCGCGATGAGCCGGGTTGTGCTTGCCGGGATCGAACTGCCGGCGGATCTGCAGTGGGCCGATGAGTTCACCGCGTGGCGCATTGGGCAGCAGGTCCGCACCAGCCTGAGCGGGGCGCTGATCGTGCAGGAGTCGGCGCGGCAGTCCGGTCGGCCGATCACCCTGCAGACCACCCGCGACGGCCAGGCGTACGTCGGCCCGGTGCAGCTGGATGTGCTGCGCCAGCTGCAGGAGCTGAGCGGCCAGCTGCAGGTTGCCCCTTTGACGCTCACCCTGCCGGCGCACAACGGCGGCGACCGCACATTCCAGGTCCGGTGGCGCCGGACTGAAGGGGCTGCCGTCGAGGCTGATCCCTGCCGGTTCGCGGTGCCGGCGCTCGACGCCGACTACTTCTCCATCACTCTTCGCCTCATGACGGTCTGACCAATGACGATCCTTGCAACCGATATCAAGATGCGCCAGTCGCAGCGCCTCACCGACAACCCTGATGGCGGCGGCCGTATGGTCCAGACCGAGATCGTCGATGGCGCCATGAACAACCTGTTCCCCGACATCGGTGATGAAGAGCGGACCACTGGCCGTTCCACGCTGCGCAAGATGTTCGTGCACGTGGACACCCCGGGCCCGGACGTGCTGAAGGATGCGATCGCGGTGCTGATCGATCCGCCCTCCGACCCGCGTGTCACCGTGACCATGTTCGCCACCGGTTCCTACAGCGACGTGCGTCTGGACGCCAAGAACCGTGTGGAGAGCTACATCACCCGCGGCACCGAATCGCGGTTCATCCTGCTGGGCGACCACTTCATCGGCCAGATGACGATCCAGGTCTACACCACGAAGGATGCGCCGAGCCCTGACATCAACGACAACCTGAGCCTGCTGACGGCGGCTGCCTCGGGCCGCGACCCGGGCGAGCAGTACGTGCGGGTGAAGAACGTGCTGTCCCGGACCACGCGCACGTTCACGGATGACCAGGGCGCCTTCGAGCGCGACGTGCTGGTGATCGAGCTGGTCAACGCACTGCTGCTCAACTTCTACGGCCAGGAAGTCATCCGCTACTCGGCCACGAAGCCCGGCACCCGTGTCTATGAGACCAACGTGGTCGACGCCACCAGCTACCACAGCGTGAAGCGGCTCACTGCCGCAGGGAAGCCCGGCGACCTGTCGGTTCAGATCGACTCGCCCTATGTGCCGATTGTCCCCACCTCTACGGCAGAGACGGCGGTGAGCGACGTGCTGGCCGGCATGGGCACGCTGAGTCACGTTCCTTCGGGGCCGGCCAACAGCCTAGCGCTAAACTTCAGCAGCGACTTCGTGGCGGGTGTGGCGGTGACCCGCTTCCTGGGCACGGGCATGGCCGTAGGAAGCGTTAAGGTGCTGGTTGGCAGCATCGAACTGACGGACGATGGCACAGGTGGTCTGGCCTCTTCCGCTGTCACGCCTTGGGCAGGCTCCGTCGACTATCAGTCCGGAGCTGTCTCGTTGGTTCACTCAACCGGTGTGGGCAGCACCAGCGTCAGCATCACCGCGACCCCGGCCGGCACCATACCCATGCAGGGCTTCACCGATGAGATCGCGGTGACGCAGAACAACCAAGGCATGGTGTGGCTCGCCCAGCTGGAGCCGCTGCCGGCACCGGGTACTGTCGTGGTGGACTACCGTGCGCTCGGCCGCTGGTACCGCCTGACCGACAACGGCCGCGGGCAGCTTGTTGGCAAGCCGGGCCAGGGCAGCGGCACCATCAACTATATGACCGGCTCCCTGGTGCTGACCACCGGAGCGCTGCCCGACCTGGACAGCAGCATCATCAGCGCTTGGGGCACCTCGATCATTGCCGAGGCCCGCACTGGCGACGCCAACATCAAGGCGCCATCGCTGCGGTTCCTGCTGGGGCACGAGGGTGCAATTCCCGGCACTGTGCGGCTTACCGTGCGGGTGGGCGGCGCGGATGTGAGCGTGACCGACAACGGTGTCGGTGGCCTGCTGATCGCCGGGCAGGTTCGCGGGTCAATCGCCTATGCAACGGGTGAGTGCCTGCTGCAACTGGATACGCTGCCTGACGCCAACACCCAGCTGGCGGTCAACTACGATTGGGCGGAGTCGCTCCACGCCGCGCCGCAGCCGGTGCCAGACGGTAACGGTCTGGTGTCCTTCGCGCTGCCGCAGGGGCCGGTCAAGCCGGGCTCCGTGATGCTGGACTGGGTCATTACCGTGATGCGGGACGCCTACGATCTGGCCTCCGCGCCGCAGCCCATGCGCGTCATCGCCAAGGACGATGGCAACGGCAACCTGGTGGCGGTCTCGGTAGGCGACACCGCCGCGACCACCGCGCTGGGAGCCATCAATTACAGCACCGGTGCGGTGACTCTGCAGGCCGGCAAGTTCATGGTCCGCCAAGTGTCCTACCCGCAGTATGAGCTGCGCTCGGGGCGGCTGAAGCTCGTCGGCTACGGCCGCACGGACGTACTGGCACAGTTCTCGGCCGGCACGCTGGTCTCAGCCGGCTGGACGCTCGCGGGTGCTGGGGCTGAATCGGCTGAAGAATCGCTGCCGCTTCCGCCGGTGTCCCTGCAGCTGACGCCGACCATCAGCGACAGCATCGTGCCCGGCAGCGTGAGGTTCACGTTCCGTGGCCGCACCTACGTGGACCGCAGTGGCGGCCTCTACCACACCGTCGATCCGCTGACCGGGGCGGGCGTCTACGCCGGCACCATCGACTACACCGCCGGCGTGGTCAGCCTGACCCAGTGGCTGGCCGGCGGCGCCAACGCCGTGCAGATCCAGTCCCTTCTGACGCGCATCGGCGACCCGGGCGTTGCCAACAGCTTCTTCCGCGCGCCGGGTTCGCCGCTGCGGCCGGGCATGTTCACGCTGCGGTCCAACCGGCTGGACGGTGAGCTGCTCACAGCGACGGCCGACATCAACGGGGTGATCTCCGGTGCCCAGATCCGCGGCTCGGTGGATTGGGAGAGCGGTGTCGCCAAGGTGCAGTTCGGTCAGTTGGTGCCAGTGGCTGGCAACGAGGGCCAGCCCTGGTTCGATCCCGACCTGGTGGAGGGTGACCAGATCTGGCGGCCGGCGTTGGTCCAGGCAGGTTCCATCTACATGGGCGCGGTGGTCTATCGCTCGATCCCGCTGTCGGAGGTCGTCATCGGCCTGTCGTCTGTTCGCTTGCCAAGCGACGGCCGCGCCCCGGCCTTCAAGCCTGGGCAGACGGTGCTGATTCACCACACGGCCAAGCACGTGGTGGCCTTGCCGCAGGCGAACCAGACGGTGTCCTTCGGTCGCGGCCGGGTGGCGGCCATCGAGGTGCGTGACGCCCTCGGCGCTCCCGTGGATGCGGCATGGTTCGTGGCTGACCTGGACGTGGGCACGCTCAAGTTCAGCGATCCGTTGAACCTCTCTGCCTACACGCTGCCAATTACGATCAGCGAGCGCGTGGAGGATCGGCGGCTGGTGGTTCAGCCGCAGATCACGGGTGAGATCGAGATCAACACCGGCCTGACCCACGACTACCCGGTGGGCGAGGCGATGATCAGCACCGCGCTGCGCTTGGGCGAGGCGAATGGCTCGCTGGATCTGCAGGCGCGGGTGGTGAGCCTGTTCGATCAGGCGACCTGGTCGAATGTGTGGGCGGATCTGCCGTCTGGCAGCGTGGCCCCGGGCACTTACAACGACACCGACTATCCGCTGGTGGTGACCAATGCGGATGCAATTACCGAGCGCTGGGCGTTGAGATTCACGTCATCCACGCAATACGAAGTCATTGGCGAAACGGTCGGTACGATCGCGGCAGGTGATACCAGCTCCGATCTAGCTCCGATCAATCCACGAACAAGCGAACCTTACTTCCTGATGCGGCGAGAGGGGTGGGGCGCTGGCTGGTCGGTAAACAACGTGGTGCGATTCAACACGATTGGCGGCCTTGCTCCCGTTTGGATGATACGAACCACGCTTCCCGGTACCCCGGAGGGTGCTAAGGATGCAACCCGAATTTTGGTTGTTGGCAACACGACTGGAGAAGGACGATGAGCGCTACTGCTTTGGTATACCGGAGCACAGATCCAGGCGCACCCCAGCTCGCCGGCCTGCCTGGAAGTCTTACGTCTTTGCTCGATGCTGTGCTGGTGAATGGCTACGGAGTGGGGGCGACAGCAAAGGCTGGGGCTGGCTGGAAGATTGCCTTCAGTGGATCTGGGCGGCGCGTGTATAGAAACGACACATCGTCCGGCTCTGGGACCTATCTTCAGGTGGATGACTCTGGCAGTGATTCGAGAATCGCTCGGGTGCGGGCCTACGAGACTATGTCTGCGATGGATGTTGGTACTGGGCCGTGCCCAACGTTGGCTCAATCGAGCGAGGGCCGCATATGGGTGAAGTCAGGTTCTACTGATTCTGAGGTGAGAAACTGGCTGGCGATCGCGACTCGCACATCCATCTACTTCTTCACCTCAGCCAATGGAGTCAGCGAGGAGGGCTATGAGCGCGTAGCCTTGATGCCGCATTTCGCCGGCGACATTAGTTCGCACAAGGAAGGCGACCCTAGCAGATTCATGTTGATGGATAATGCCTACGCTTTCTATGAGACTGGGTTTGTCAATGGATTCACGGTTCCCGCAGGACATTGGGGCAATCCCGACGTCATGCCTGGAGTCGGTGTCGGAAACCTCATTCGGTCGTTCACCTTGAAGGACGGCGCCGTACCGGCGGCGATTGCGAAGTCTGGAATAGGGACATACTCGTCAGACAGGTTGGCGCTCGGGGGCGTGGGGGCTCCCTTCCCGGATCCCGTCACCGATGGCTTGCTGCTTGAACGCGCACTTGTGTGTGAAGGTCCGGGCGTCGTTCGCGGGTACCTTCCTGGTGTTTATGTGCCTTTGCATGTCCGGCCATTCGCTGATTGTGAGATCGTCAATGACGTTGCAGGTGTTGATGGCGCGGTACTGATGGCGAAAGCAACATACGGTGCATCGGGCTCCAGGCCGGTGGGAAATCAGGGCTACTTCGGACAGTTCCTCTTCGATCTGTCCACGCCATGGTGAGCCGATGAGAACTCTTCATTTCGGGATGAGCGTAAGTCCGCGATTCAGTGATCGCGGGTCGTACTATCTTGGGGGTGATCCTCCAAAGACTAATGACGAGCTTGGCGATGTTGATGGGCGGACTAAAGTTCTCAATCAGCCGAGAAGCGTTCGGGTTCGAGTCCTGGATAGGAGGCTGATGCGTGTCGTTGCTGACATCGAGTCGGCTATGGACGGGACTTGGCGAGTCGAGTTCATTGCGGATAAGGAATATCTGGTGATCGGCCTCGATGAAGACGGAAAAGTAAACGCTGCTATCCAAGATAGAGTGAGGCCAAGTCCGATGGTGCATGACTAATGTCTGGAGTCGACGCGGGGCTGAACTTGGGCCCTATCTCTCCTTCACCAGGCTCACATATCAGTTTGAATTTGGGCTGGGAGTGGACTGATGAACCTGTTGAACCCGTGCGTCGAGATCTCACGCGGGGCGCCGGATTGGTCTGGGCGGCTGGCAAGAGAGTTCGTTTGCACCAGCTATGTACTTGGGTGTCCTCCCGGCCCTTGGCGCTCTCTGCTGCCATTGGTTGGAGTACATCACAATCGCTGGGTTTGAGTGCTGGTTTAGCTTGGCAGGCATCCTCGGTTGTCAAGCGTAGCCTGATCTCAGGCTGGCATACTGAAATGGCTGGTCGGGCGATGGTTCGAGACATGGCTTGGACGGCCATGCGTGCGTGCGACAGAGAGGTGTCCGCTCCCTGGATTTCTAAGTTGCCCAGTCACCGTTCCGCACGGCTGCTGGCGTGGCGTCATCAAGGATTCGAGCGCCGCGGCGTCGGCCTGTGTTGGGGCTCAGATCGCCCAACCGTGGGCGCCTTCGCCGCAGCCAGTTGGCGTCATCTTGGTTTATCGAGAGTTGCTGCGACGCTGAGGTGGGGCATAGGGCGGGGATTGCCTTGGGGGGTGAGGCCTAAACCGTCCCCGATACCCGAACCGGAGCCCTCGCCATTTGCGTCTGGAGGCCGTGTCCCCTTGGCTCTCGGCTGTGACCCTGTCGCAGCTTTCGCTGGCGTGCCGCTCAATTTGGGCGTAAGCGCGTGTTACCTGGTTCGCCCCCATCGCAGGACCTATGTCGTGATAAATACCGTCTCTCTTGTCCGCCTCCCTGATCGCACTCGCATCGAGGTGACCCGTGTCTCACTCGGCGCCAGTCGGGGAACCTGGGGCTGGACGTTCGACATCGAGCTGGCCGATCCGCAGCAGCTCGCGCTGCTGAAGCCCACCGCAACCGGGCCCAGGCAGTTCGAGGTTGCCCTCAACGGCTACGTCTGGACCGGCATCATCGAGAGCTTCCAGAGGCAGCGGGAGTTCAGTGGCGGTGGCGTGCGCCTCAGCGGCCGCTCCCGTACCGCGCTGCTCGCCGCGCCCTATGCGCCGGCTCGGGTCAAGGCGACAACAGAAGAGCGCAGCATGGCGCAGCTCGTGGCCGAGGAGCTGGCCGACACGGGCTTCACCAGTGAATACGACACCGTCGACTGGAACGTGCCGGCCGGTGCCTGGTTCTATGACGCCAGCACGCCGCTGGATGCCATCAGCGCGCTCGCGGAGGCGAGCGGGGGCGTCGTGCAGTCGGACCCCGCCGCGCTCGCCATGCGCGTGCGGGCGGCCTATCCGGCGAGCCCCTGGGATTGGCGCACCACGCCGCCCGACCACGTACTGCAGGAGGACATCGTGCTGACCGAGAGCCTGCAGATGCGCAGCGCGCCGCTGTACGACGCCGTCGTGGTGACGGGCGAGGTGGCCGGCAAGGGCGTCACCTGCAAGGTGCGCAGGTCGGGTGAAGAGGGGCGGCTCTATGCCCAGCAGGTCAGCAGCCCGTTGATCAGCGTGCCGGCTGCCGGCGCGGAGCGTGGCAGGAACATCCTGTGTGATCGCGGCGAGCAGGCTGCCGTCGACCTGACGGTGCCGCTGTTCGCTCAGCCGCTCAAGCCTGGCGAAGTCGGGCTGGTGCTGCCGCTGGATCTGGTCGAGGTGGTTGGTGCTGATGGCACCTGGCACGGGCAGTGCGAGTCGCTGCGGATCGAGGTCTCGGCAGACGACCAGGCCGTGGTGATTGAGCAGACGGCAACCCTGGAGAGGCACTACACCGATGCGGACTGACCTGTGGGACCAATTCGGCGACCTGGTTGGCGGCAGCCCGAGGCTGATCGCCACCGTCACCGCGCACAACTCTGATGGCACGAGCAGCTTGACCACCTACGACGGTGTACAGATGCGGGCCTTCGGGCAGCTTCCGCTGGCGCTGCCCTACAACGTGTGGGTGCGTGGCGGCCGGCTGGTCGAGGCTGCGCCCAACCTCCCGCTCTACGAACTGACTGTCTAACGAAACAGGGCACTGCCCGGGTGCCGGCAAGCACCCGGGCAGTGCCGCAACACAGGTGATCTCAGCACCTGGCATTGGCCGCGTCCCTGTCGCCCTCGAGAGCGGCTGGGATTGTCGGCCCTACCCATCGCAAATCCTGAGAACCCATGACCAAGCCCATCATTTCCTGGCCGGGCGGCAAGCGCCGCCTGCTGAAGCACCTCTATCCACACTTCCCTGAGCACGACTGTTACGTGGAGGCATTCGCAGGCGGCGCCGCCTCCCTCCTGATGCGCCCGTACCCGGCAGCGACGGAAGTGCTCAACGACATCAACGGCGAGCTGGTCGGACTGTATCGCTGCGTCCGGCATCACCTGGATGAATTCGTGCGCATGTTCCGCTGGTCGCTGGTGTCGCGGCAGATGTTCGAGTGGGCGCAGATGGAGCGCCCCGAAACCCTGACCGACATACAGCGGGCGGCCCGCTTCTACTATCTGCAGAAGCTGGCATTCGGCGGAAAGGTGCAGGGGCAGACGTTCGGCGTGGTCACCACGGGAGGTCCGCGGCTCAACCTGCTGCGGATCGAGGAAGAGCTCAGTGCGGTGCATCTGCGCCTGGCCAACACCATCATCGAGTGCCTGCCGTGGCAGGAGTGCGTGCGCCGTTATGACCGGCCCGGCACGCTGTTCTATCTGGACCCGCCGTATTGGGAGACTGAGGGCTACGGCGTCGACTTCCCCTTCAGCGAGTACGAGGCGATGGCAGAGCTGATGCGCAGTGCTGCTGGCCGGTTCGTCGTGTCGATCAACGACCACCCGCAGATCCGCGAGGTGTTCGCTGGGTTTGACCTGGTGCCGCTGCAGCTCGACTACTCGATTGGCGGAGGGCAGGGCCGGGGGCGTAAGTTCGGTGAGCTGATTATCAAGAGCTGGGACGATAGGCAGGCGGCCCTGCTGTAGAGCTCAGGCGACAGGTTCCAGCAGCCCCTCGGTGTTGTTGCGGGGGGTGTTGACCGCTCGGCTCACGCGGTAGGCCTCCATGGCAGGGGTTTGGCTGGCCAGCAGCAGCGCCATGGCGTCGTCGGTGCTGGCTGCCATCCAGTCATCGATCTGGCCAGCCTGAAGCCATACCGGCATGCGGTCGTGGATGTCGGCCGACACGCCGCTGCTGTCGCCAGTGATGATCGTGAACGTGCCCAGGTTGCCGTCGGGCAGCAACGGGCTGGTGTCCTCCCAGAGGCCGGCCGCCAGCAGCGGGCCGGCGGCATGGATGAACCACGGGTCCTTCTTCCCGTCCTCGGGGCTCACCGACCATTCGTAGTACCCAGCCATGGGGATGACGCAGCGGCGCTTCTTGAAGGCAGTCCTGAAGGCGTTCTTCTCGGCCACCGTCTCGATGCGGGCGTTGATGGTCTTACCCTGCAGGCCCTTGGCCTTGGCCCAGAACGGCAGAAGGCCCCAGGCCATCCGGGTGACCTGCCGCCCTTCGCCGCGGTCGAGGATGATCGAGGCCCGCTGGGTCGGGGCCAGGTTGTAGCTCGGTTCGATGCTGGCCAAGCCGGGGGCGAGATCAGCCAGGCCGGGCTGGCCAAAGTCGACAACGGGGAGCTGGACGAATCTTCCGCACATGGCCGGAGGGTAGCCCTGCCGTCCGTGCCCGGCGCGTGTAGGGGCATGCCGACCCTGTGTCGCGCGGTTGCCCGATGGCGGCCAACGGCGGGCCGGCGCACTCTGGCCATGCCGGACCCGGGGCCACTGGCAGCTCAGCCTGGGGCCGCCTGAGCAGCGCCGAGCCGGCACCAAGTCAACCAAGCTCGAGTCGACTCGACTCTCCGCAGTTCAATGGTTCAGGCAAGTGCCTGCCGCGTTCGCAGGATCTGCGACGGCCGTGCGTATGCTCCTCGCCATGCTTCCCTCGCTCGGCTACCAAGGCTTCCGCACCGCCCCTATCCCGTCCGGATGGGTCCAAATGGGCGAGCGCTGGGCGCTGTGGTGGAACGGGCGCGAGGTGGCCAGCGTCACCCCGACGCGCGAGGGTGGCTACCGCCTGCACATGAACGCCCTGAAGATGTGGCAGACCAAAAACGCCCCGGTCGCCAGCATCCGGCAGGGCAAGCGATTCGCCGAGCGCTGGTGCGGCGCCAGGCTGTTTCCGGACCTACCCCTGCGAGAGGCGGTCGTCTGCTTGACCGACAACACACCCATCATTCCGGCGCAGCCGCTGCCCGGCCTGCCTCCGACGCGCGAACAGCAGCTGCAGGCCCAGCGCCTGGACGAGGCTGCCGCTGCGGCAGCTGCTCGGATCAGGGAGGCCCTCGATCCTGTCCGGCCGCCGGCGCAGACCAAGCCCAGGGCGAAGGATCCGAGGAAGGGGCGACTGAGTGCGAGTGGGCGTCAGTATCCTCGGGTTTGATGGCCCGGCTTCCAGAAAACTCCGCCTGTTCCTCTTGTGCGGCAAGGGCTGTGGCGGTCTAATTCCAGAAATGAATTTAAGTTTAGCCATTGGATTTGTTGCAGCATAAGGCAGACTTTTGATCTTTTCGCCACTGCTCCGCGACATCTCGAGCTGCGTGTCTTGGCAACGGGAGTCATGAGCGGAACTATTGCTAAGTCTGGAGGATTTCAGTAAAAGCGTGGTCTAACCATAAAGGTGATGGAGCACGCATGCTGCAAAATGTCCAGATCTCAGGATCCCAGGCTCGCCGATACGGCCTCGTAGATCACAAGATGAGCGGTTTGGATCGCTATGTCGTTCTGGCAGGAAAGAACGGTAGTGGCAAGTCAAGGATACTCAATTTCGTTAATGATTGTCTCAATAGCTATCACCGAAGATCGGGTGATTCCGACGATGCTCTGGAACGTAACGCCGCCGCATTCCATACAAGTTTTGCCGCTGGGCAAATAGAGGACGATCACACTCTTGCTGATTACGCGGCCGCGCTCCATGTTCGGCGGAATTTCATTTTCGAGGGTGCGCCAGGCGTGCCGCTAAAGTTTACTCCATCGGCAGCAGATTTCGTCGATCCGGGTGAAATGACCGACAATGCTGTTTGGCAAAGTGCATTGCAGTTGGCGAAGTCGCATGCTCCGGACTGGAATCGCCAGGTCTTGCCCTATATTAAAGCGATTTTTGATCGTCACTTTAATTCCTCACACGGAACAATTCGGTCAGAAGGTGTGAGTTCCGAGGATGCGGAAAAGTCTTTCTCAGCTCTGGATGGTGCGATTTTCTCCTTCCTTGGGCAGAACCTAAAACGGGATGAGCGTGGCCGTCCTATGTTGTTTGGGAGGCCTGTTGCTAAAGCGAGGCTGTCTTCTGGTCAGATGGTAATTCTGCAGCTTATCGCTGCCTTGCATGCAAAGGAGGCGGGAATAGGTGGCGCGATATTGTTTATGGACGAGCCGGAGAATCATCTTCACCCATCCGTTCTGGTCGACTTGCTGCGTCATATCGAGACTTCCGCCCCGCAGGTTCAGGTATGGATTGCGACGCACTCAATACCTCTTCTCTCATTTATAAACTCCCGGAATTCAAGAAGCATCTGGTCTGTTGTGGATGGAAAAGCTACTCGGGCGGGTAGAAATCCAATGATCGTCATATCTGATCTATTGGGAGATGCCGAAAATATCGCTCGCCTCGGGTCTTTCTTGTCATTGCCTGCGCAGATTGCGGTTAATAATTTTTCTTATCAATGTTTGATGCCTCCTGCTGCTGTATTGACTGGGCCTGACGATCCACAGCTGAGGCAGATTCGTGAGGCATTAGGTAAAATTTCCGCGAGCGGTGATCTTAAGATCGTCGATTACGGTGCTGGAAAAGGACGCCTGGTTGACGCGCTGAAGGAGGGTGGATCAAGAATTTCATACCATGCATATGATTTCTATGTGGAGGATGGCAATGAATGCAAGGCGGCCATCGATCTTTACCATGGAAGCCATGATGGGCGTTATTTCAATAGCGATCATTCAATGCTTGGCAAGCTTGGCGCGGGTACTGTTGATTGCATAATTCTGACAAACGTACTTCATGAAATTCATCCTGATAAATGGCCATATCTCTTTGGGCAAGGCTCGGTGGTTTTCAGGTTGCTTAAAGATGATGGCTTCATCCTCATCGTGGAGGATCAGCGTCTACCTATTGGGGAGCGCGCTCACAGCGAAGGATTTTTGATACTCGATACTGCTGATCTTCGCGAGCTGTTCTGCATCTCTGGCGATGACGTGTCAGATGATGGTTTCTACGCTGCCAGTGAGCGCGATGATAGGCTGACGGCGCATCTTATTTCGAAAAAGAGGTTGGCTTTCCTGACTCCGGCGTCTCGTAATGCCGCTGTGAGGAGCGTCACTGAACATGCGCGCAGCAAAATTGAAGAGCTGCGCGGCTCTCAGCATGATTTCGTGAAGGGCCTTGAGTTAGCGCTTTGGACCCATCAGTTTGCCAACGGGATGTTGATGCTGAAAAAGTGGGAGTAGTGGTTGATTCCCGACGGCCGTCCACCGGTCCTGTTCGGTTGTACACGAAGGTGGTCACGACGGGTGGCTGGAAGGAGCAAGTTGTTGAATAGTATGTATTTACGTCGGATTGCAAATCCGTTTACAGCGGTTCGATTCCGCTTGAGGCCTCCAATTGAAAAGCCCTGACTCCGGTCAGGGCTTTTTCTTTGGGCCGCCCCCTGCCAAACCGCACTCCTCGCCAATAAGCGCCCCTGCTAACGTCCGCGGTCACACTCAGGAAGAGGGCAGGCAGTGCGCGCGTTGGCAATCCGGCAGGCAATCTACCTTCCCCTCGGCGCGATGTTCGCCGCAATCGCGTTCGGCTTCACCGTGCCCGGCTACAGCTCGCTCTCGCAGCACCTCAGCGAGATGGGCCTGATGCCGGGCCTGTCGGCAAATATGTTGACGGCCTGCATCGCGGTCAATGGCGCGGCCATCCTCCTCTTCAGTCTTGCGCTGCTGGGCTGGGGCCACCGCTTCGCACTCACCGCGCTCACCTCCACACTGTTCGGCGTGGCCATGCTCAGCAACGGGGTGTTCACCACCGGCAGCCCGCTGCACGGCATGTACTCCATCGGCATCTTTTCCATCCTGACGCCGCTGTTGTTCCTGGTAGAGCTCGGTGCCGATGCCTCCAGGCGCATCGCCTGGGTGGCGCGCGCCACGTCGCTGCTGGGCATGGCTTATCTGTGGTTGATGCTGTCCGGTTTCGATCCGCAGCCCTGGCATGGGCTGACCCAGCGCATCGCGCTGCTGCCGGCATTTGGCTGGTATACGTTTGCCGCTCTCGAACTGAGACGGGTGTCCGGGAACGCCTGATGCCGTGTCTGGTTACACTCGGGGCATGAACCAGATCGACAACTTCCGCGGCGCATTGCTCGGACTGGCCTGCGGCGATGCCGTCGGCACCACGGTGGAGTTCAAGCCGCGCGGCAGTTTCACGCCGCTCACCGACATGGTCGGCGGTGGCCCGTTCAATCTGAAGCGGGGGCAGTGGACCGACGACACCTCGATGGCGATGTGCCTGGCCGAAAGCCTGGTGCGTTGCGGTGAATTCGACCCACGCGACCAGATGACCCGCTATGCCAACTGGTATCGCAACGGTTACTGGAGCGCGACCGGTGAGTGCTTCGACATCGGCATGGCCACGCGCGCGGCCATCGACCAGTTCCTGCTCAGCGGGCAGCCGCTGTCGGGCAATGAAGACCCGCGCAGTGCCGGCAATGGTTCGATCATGCGCCTGGCGCCAGTGGTGCTGCGCTATGCCGGAACGCCGGAACTGCCGGCGATGGCCGAGCTGAGTTCGCGTACCACTCATGCCGCGCGTGAATGCCTGGACGCATGCCGTGTGCTGGCGGCTGCGATCGAGCGTGCGCTGGACGGGCAATCGAAGCAGGCTGTGCTGGATCTGCGCGACATCCCTGTGCACGGCGAACGCCTGCAGCAGATCGCCGCCGGGCAGTACCAGCAGGCAAGCCGTGAGCAGATCCGCGGCAGTGGCTATGTCGTGGACAGCCTGGAGGCGGCGTTCTGGTGCTTCCACCGGCACGACACCTTCGCCGCTGCGGTGCTGGAAGCGGCCAACCTGGGCGACGATGCCGATACCACCGCAGCGGTGCTCGGCCAGTTGGCCGGTGCCTTCTACGGTGCGGCCGGCATCCCCGGGGACTGGCTGCAGGTGCTGGCCATGCGTGCGGAAATCCAGATGCTGGCAGACGCGTTGTGTGAACGGAATCGCGTTGCACGGGCTGGCGGGGGCTTTGCCGTTGCCAGAGAGCCGTCGTAGCGTACGAGTCAGCGGGCCACCACGGCCACGGACAGGAGGTCTGGATGAACGCGAATTTCGGTATGGTCCTGGTGCTGTTGCTGCTGGCACCGGGGGCGTCGGCGCAGGTTTACAAGTGCAAGGGCGCATCGGGTGAGACGGTCTATTCGCAGGACCCGTGCGGTGCCGGCAGCGAGCCGATGAAGCTGCGTTCGAACCGCGCCGCATCCGAGAGCGCTGGCGAGGCGTCCAATCGCGCGGCGGTGTATCCCACCGCCGGCATGAGCGACGCGGGCATCGCCGAGCGGAACAGCCTGCAGGGGGAGCAGGCGCGCATCTACGGCCCGCTCGAAGCGCGGACGCAGGCCGTCAACCGGCAGGTCGCCGAGCTGGATCGATAGTTGGCAGACGCCCGCAGTGCACCTGCTGAGGCCAGCAGCCCACTGTCCACTGCCACGCTCGAATCGGGCATCCGTGCGCAGCTATCCAGCCTGCAGCAGTCGCTGAGTTCTGAACGCGTTGCCGCCGATGCGCAGATGTCCGCGGCGCGCGAGCGCTGTGCGTCCGCACGCCGGGAGCAGGAAGACCGTGTCAATCAGCAGTACGCCACGCCAGCCGGGTCCTCGTCCTGAGGCGGCGCTGACCGGGCCGGGTGGGCGCCAGGTCGTGACGCAATCAGTCTCAAACCGTCACGACATGGCAAAGGGGTATGGTCAAGGTCCACGTCTTCGGGGGCAGCAATGGCAAGCAGGGACATGCAGGACCGCATGCGCGGCAGGCCAGCGATGAGCAGATCCACTGCGGAGGTGCGCTGGCTGACATTCCGGCTCAAGAACGGTCAGTCGATCGGGCCGGATCAATTGAAGGACGGCTGGGTGATCGCGGCCGAAACGCGCCATTGCGGCGTGCGCCGTGAGAGCGTCGAAGGCTCGGGCCTGGTCTATGCCCTGTATGGCCCCTCCGATCTGCCATCACCGCGCCGCGCTGAACTGCGCATGCGCGATTTCCTGATGCGCTCGGGTTACACCTTCACCATGGGCACGCTGGGCGGCTGACGCCGCTCGCTGCATCTGCGCGGCTGCGCTCAGGGGCGAACGGTCAGCACTTGGCCGATGCTGCCGATCGGGCCACGCTCGTCGTGCAGCACCGTGCTGGTCAGGCCGATGCCTTCGCTGCCGAACGAGACCGAGGTGTCGAAGCCCAGCCAGTCGCCCTGCGGCGTGCCGAACAGGTGCACGGTCAGGTCCAGGTTGGGGAACGCGATGTCCTTCGGATCGGCGCGCACGGCCATGCCGTTGGACAGGTCGAACAGGGTGGCGGCGCGTGCCAGCGGGCTCACCGTCTCGCCGTCCAGCAGCGCCCGCTTCGCGCGTGCCCAGTAGGTCGCACGGCCGGGGCCGTGGTCATCGCGGCGGATCTCCACGTTCTCGATGAAGCCGCCCGGCCACACCGTCGCCGGGTCCCATTCGGGCATCGTGTCGGCAGCCGCGATGCGCGTCAGCGGGGTGCCGGCAATCGCTGCGGTATCGTTCGGGCGCATCAGCCACGCACGCACGCGCAGGGCGGCGCGATCCTGGTGGCTGAGGGTGGCTTCCACCAGTTCGATGGTGCGGCCGCCGCGCAGTACCTGCACGTGTGCGTCCATCGCTTCGATTGGAATGGTGCCGAGGATGTCGTAGGACAGGCGGCCGATCAGGAAGCCGTGGCCGCGCGCGGCGGCGTCGCGTTGCAGGTGATGCGCGAGCAATCCCATCGCTGGGGCGATGTGCTGCTCGTTGGTGTTCCAGGCGCCGCCCACATGTGCGGTCGGCAGGTAGCGGGTGTCGCTCAGTCGTTCGAAGAAGGCCATGGGCTCACAGGGCAATGGAATGAGGTACGCGACGCGCGCTGCGCCGTGCCTCCATCGTAGCCTCAGTGCGCGGAAGCCGCCTTCAGTGCGTCCACCACCTGTGCGCCGGAGAAGCCGCAATGGCCTTCGCCGGCGGGAGGCAGTACATGCAGTTTCGAGGCGCTGCCTGCACGCGCTGCCAGCTGCGGATACACCGTCTGCATGCGCGGAACGATGCTCGGATCGCCATGGTTGAACTGGATCACCAGTGGCCGTTGCAACGCGCCGTTGAGTGCCAGACGGTCGCGCACGTACGCATGCCCAGCGGCACTGGCCTGCACGCGTTGCACGCCCGCGTTGAAGGCTGCGTCGTCACCGAAGCCGCTGTAGACGATGCCGATGTTGCCGGCGGGCATGCCACCGGCGCGCTGTGCCAGTTCGTGCAGGACCAGCGCATGCAGGCTGATCGCACCGGCCAGTGCATCGGGTGCGACCTGCAGGCGCGTAGCGAACTGTGCGGACTCTGCCGGACGAGTCGCCAATGCGGCAGCGATGCCCTGGTACAGCGCCATCTGCGGCAGCGCGCCGGCCTCGCTCGACAGCAGGCCGCCGGCCGGCAGGCCTTCGGCCTTGGGGAAGAAGTAATCAAAGGCCGCCAGGGTGGTGAGCAGGTCCCGGGCCAGCACGTCGCCTGGCAGGTTGGCGCCGCACAGTGAAATGCCACCGGCATAGCTCTGCGGATGGCGCTCCAGGCTGGCCACGGCGACCGCGCCGCCCATCGAGAAGCCGAGCATCCAGGTGTGGCGCACGTGCGTGAGTTCGTCCAGCGCGTGCTGGCGCAGGCGCTCCATGTCGGCCACCGCATCGGCCACTGCCCAGCCCTGGCTGGAGTAAGCACTCTGGGCGACGGCGTAACCGGCATCGAGCAGTGCCTGGGTGCTGTCTGCAGCCGCCATCGGCGTCTCGCGCGGCACGCCCACCGGCTCATAGCCATGGGCCAGCATCACCAGCTCGCCATTCCACCGTGCGGGCACATCCAGCCGCCAAGGTGCGCCCTGCAGTTCACCGCTGAGCGTGCGCGGCGCTGGCGGCGCGGCCGCGTGCAGGGTGCTGGTCGGAAGCAGACCGATCGCCAGGATCAGGGAGAGCATGGCGTGCATCGCAGTCATCCGTGCAGGGGTGCGCCGAGCATAGGGCCTGGGGGGGGGGGCACGCGCGCTGCGCTGCCGCAGTGTTGGGCAGCATCGCGGTTCTCGCCGGCGTACCGACGAATTCGATACGATGGGTCGCATCAACCATCACCTGTTTGATCCGGAGTCCTGCCATGGTCGACCGCCTTGCCATTCTGCTGGAACGTTTCGCGGTCAGCGCCTCGGTGTTCCATGCCGGCGCGCTGTGCGGCATCAACAGCCTGCCGGGCGAGGATGAGGCCGGCCACCTGCACCTGGTGCGGCGCGGACCGGTGCAGGTCACGCATGGCCAGCACACCGTGCAGGTGGATGTGCCCAGCCTGCTGCTGTACCCGCGGCCGATGCCGCACCGCTTCAGTACCGACCCGCAACACGGGGCCGACATGGCCTGCGCCAACCTGCATTTCGAAGGCGGCCGGCTCAATCCGATCAGCCCGGCGTTGCCCGATTTCATCTGCATGCCGCTGACGGATCTGTATGGCGGCAGCGCCGCGCTGGATCTGCTGTTCGAGGAAGCCTTCGAGCAGCGTTGCGGGCGCACGGTGATGGTCAACCGACTGTTCGAGGTGGTGATGATCCAGGTACTGCGCCAGTTGATGGAAGGTGGGCAGATGCGCGGCGGCCTGTTTGCCGGGCTCGGCCACCCGCGCCTGCGCCTGGCCCTGGTGGCCATGCACGAGGCGCCGGCGCAGGCCTGGACGCTGGAGGACCTGGCCGAAACCGCCGGCATGTCGCGCAGCGTGTTCGCCGCCAGTTTCCGCGAGGCGATGGGGACCACGCCGGGCCAGTACCTGCAGGGCTGGCGTGTCGGCCTCGCCCAGCAGGCGCTGCGCCAGGGGCGGCCGTTGAAGCGGATTGCCGACGACGTCGGTTACGGCAGCGAAGCCGCGCTGTCGCGTGCGTTCAAGGCGCACACCGGGCAGTCGCCACGGCAGTGGCGCGAACAGGATCGCGCCAGCGCCGCCTGAGTGCTCAGCCCAGTGCGAGCCGGGCCAGCTTCATGCCGCCAAACAGGCCGGCCAGGCCAAGTGCGACCGAGCCGCCGGCATACAATGCCGCCAGCCCATGCTGGCCGCGCTGCAGCAGCAGGCCGATTTCCAGCGAATAGGTGGAGAAGGTGGTGTAGCCGCCGAGGATGCCGGTGGTCAGCAGCAGCCGCAGTTGCGGCGAGGCGCCATTACGCAGGGCGAAGGCCTCCACCACCACGCCCATCAACAGTGCGCCGCTGATGTTGATGAGGAAGGTCGACCAGGGCCACGGGCTGCCCACGGCGACGCGCGCGCCGAGCAGGTTGCAGGCATGGCGCAGGCACGCGCCTGCGCCGCCTCCCAGGAAGACCAGGACATAGTTGTTCAATGCTTGCATCGCTTGCCTCGAGTGCTGGTTCGCAGGATCGACGGCGTACGCAATGGCGGGCACGGCCTGCCATCGACGAACGCCGGGTTCGTCAACAACAGGAGCCATCAGCCATCTCAGGCGGTTATCGGGGGAGCCCCATCCCCATCAACGCCCATGCTACCAGCGCGACGCGGCGCTGGGCAGGATCTGTCAGGGCAGGGCGGTGGCCACCACGCGGGCGACCTTGCTGCGGCTGATGCCTTCGCGCAGCAGGTCGTTGGCCATCAATCCCAGCGATGCCTGCCGGCGGAGGCCGACATCAAGCCCGCGTCGGTCCAGGATGTTGGCCACCAGTTCATAGGCGGTTTCCCAGACATCCAGGTAGGCCTCGCTGGGCAGGTACATGTAGGCCGTGCCGCGCTCGCCCACTGCGCCATCGACCGGGCCGAACAGCAGTTCGCGCGGGTCCATCTTCACCGCATCGGCGATTCGGAAGAGTTGTTCGGCTTTTACGTGGTCGGCTTTGACGTTGTCGTTGAGCCAGTTGCTGATGGTGGCCGTAGTGCTGTCGGAGGCGCGGGCAAGGTCGGCCGGACGTGGGTGCCCGGCGTCTTTCATTGCGGCGGCGAGTCGTTGTCCAAGAGTATTCATCTATGCAAGCCAGCTTAACGCGTGGATTCAAAAGAATCCTTGCCACCAGAATAAGTCTGATGACGAAAGAGATCGAAAATGGACGAAATCTGGTGCAAGCGTCAGGTGCGCATCCGGCTGGGCCTGGAGACCGACGCCGAGCTGGCCAGGCTCTTTGGAATCAGCCGATCCGCTGTCTCGCAATGGCCTTGCGACTTTCCGATCCCGCCGCTGCGGCGCTACATGCTGCAGCAGCGCTATCCCGGTCTGTTTCCTGCCGAAAAGAGCGATCAGGTGAAAACCATCTAAGTAACGACAGAAATTGTCGCTGTCAGCGTGCTTATTCCGATTTGTTAAGCACGCTTATCGCCATAGTTGAATTCGATTGAAACAGGCGCGGCAGGGGCGAGGTGGAATGCGTATCTGGCGAGGATGTCGGCTTTGGCGCGACGGCGGGGCAGGGTAGTCCGATCGCTCAGATCATGAATGATTAATAATTTCAATCACGAAAGTCGCGCCATGTCATTGACCTGTCGTGAAAATTATGACTAATTGGCATCAGCCGGTTGTGAAGACCGGGAGTCATTCAGTATCACGCACGTCGATCGGTTGACCTTGAACGATGCAGGACAAGTCCAACGGAGGTCGTATGGAATACGGCATGCATGGCTTGGCTGAACGGGTACGCCGCGAACTGGAAGCCAGTTATCACAAACACGGATGCGGTCCGGCATTCTGGGATACCTACCAGCAGGTGCTTGATCGTCTGGTTCCGCAGGGAACCGAGCGTACCGAAGTGACCAACGATCTGGCGCTGATCATCGAGCAGCTCGGCATCGTCCGCCGTGCCCAGCTGGTGCCGCCGGACGGCAGCAGCCGCCCGCGTTGAGTCAGCACAGGCGCCAAGCGCCGCACGCCAGCAGGGCGGCCAGCAGGGATGCCAGCATGGTGGTGCGTGTGCGCCACCGGCGTGGCGCCTGCCCGGCCATCACCTGCGGGCTGCAGTAGCGCACCAGTCCGGGGCCGAAGCCGGCGCGGTGCTGCTGCTGCGCGCACGCTTCCAGGCAGGCACCGCAGGCCAGGCAATCGGCCTGGGGCCCATGGCGGATGTCCAGCTGCATCGGACAGGCCGTCACGCAGGCCGCGCAGTCGGTGCAATCCCCCAGCCGGTCCGCACTGAAGGTGGGCATCGGCCCCGCCAGCAGCGGATGCGCGGCACGGAACACGTAGTCCTGCGCAGTGACCGGGTCGAGCAGGCCACGGCCGCGCGCCTGCACGCCGCCCAGTGCGGCGGGTCGTGCGCCACGGGGTTCGCCGCGGGGAGCGTCGTACAGCATGCGCGGGGTATGCGGATCGGTAAGCAGCGGCTGCAGGCGCGCGAACGGGCACAGCGAGCGGCATACCTGTTCGCGCAGGAAGCCGGCATTGCCGTAGGTGGCCCCGGCATAGAACAGCACCCAGAACACTTTCCACCCGCTCCAGCCGCTTGCGGCGGGCAGGCCGAGCAGGCCGTGGATCGGGCTGAACAGGCCGACGAAGGTGATGCCGGTGCACAGCGAGAGCAGCACCCAGCACAGTCGGGTCGAGACCGTGGCCGCGCGCGGGGGCAGCCTTTGCGCCAGCACGCGGGCGATGCCGTCAAAGGCGCGCATCCACAGCGTCTGCGGACAGGCGTGGCCGCACCAGACCCGGCCGGCCAGGTGGGTCAGCAGGGCCAGGCCCACGGCAAGCACCGCCAGCAGGCCCAGCAGCATGCCGAGGTCATCTGGCCATAGCGTCCAGCCGAACAGATCGAAGCGGCGTGCCGCGAGGTCGAGCAGGAGCGCCTGGCGTCCATCCCAGCGCAGCCAGGGCAGCACGTAGAACAACGCCAGCAGCGTGGCACTGAGGGCGCCACGCCAGCGCCAGGGGCGTGGCAGGGAGGGCGCGGCGCAGCTCATCCCAGTGGCAGCTCATCGTCGTCGCCGTCGTCGATCGGGCGCAGCAGGTAGCCGGTCACCGCACTGGACAGCGCAGTGACTGCCCAGAACATGAAGAAGCCTGCGGTGTAGCCCAGCTCACGGCTGATCGCGCTGCCCGGGAAACTGATCGCCTGCAGCCGCAGGGGATCGACGAAGGCGAAGAACACCACGCAGGCCAGGCCGGCGGCGATGAAACTGGGCCAGAGGACTGCGCCCCAGTGCTGGATCAGCCGCTGGCGGCGGCCGGAAGACGATGTGTTCATGCTGTCCCAGGGCTGAGGAAGAGGGCGGCGCGTATACTTCGCGGTGGTCGGCGCAGCATCCGCAGGGCATGCGTCGTGCAAGCGCGTCAGCCTAGGCGGGCCTGTCCGCGCCGACATTGATCTGGATCAACAGCGGCCGCCGCCGCCTTCGGCACACTGCCGATCCGTACTGGGTAACCCGATGAACGCACCATCCCCGACCGAACTTCCCGTCGCCTCGCTGGCGCTGTGCAGCGAAGAGGAAGTGACCCGCCTGGTCCACGATTTCTATGCGCGGGTGCGCGAGGAAGAGCGGCTGGGGCCGGTGTTCAACGGGCACGTCCATGAGTGGCCCTCGCACCTGGCCCAGCTGGTCGATTTCTGGTCGGCCATGCTGCGCGGTACCCGCCGCTTCAGTGGTTCGCCGATGTCCAAGCACATGGCCATCGACCTGGACAAGGATCTGTTCGACCGCTGGCTGGTGCTGTTCCACAGGACCACCGCCGAGTGCGGCAACCCGCCGATGCAGGCGCTGGCCGACGACGTGGCCAAGCGCATCGCTGAAACCTTCTGGCGCCGCTACCAGATGCTGCGCTGGCCGCAGGTGGGCCTGCCGGTGCTGGGCGTCTGCGGCCAGGATTGATCCAGGTCAAGGCGGGGGCGCCGCGCCGGCGCGATGCTGGCGCCATGGACACGTTCTCTCCCGCTGCTGGTGGCCTGGCCTGGACCTTCGACCCTGATCTGCTGCGCCGGCATGACCGGCCGGGGCCGCGCTACACCTCCTATCCGACCGCGCCGCATTTCCACGATGGCTTCGACGCGCCGGCCCTGCGCCAGGCGATCGCCGACAGCAACCAGACGGCGCGCGCGCTGTCGCTGTACGTGCACGTGCCGTTCTGCTCCAGCCCGTGCTTCTATTGCGGCTGCAACCGGGTAATCACCCGCGATCGTGGCCGTGGCCACAGCTACGTTGCGCGGGTGCTGGCCGAGGCCGACCTGCTGGCACCGCAGTTCGATGACGGGCGCGAAGTGATCCAGCTGCACCTTGGCGGCGGCACGCCCAATTTCCTCGATGCCGAGGCCATGACCACGCTGGTGGAAGGGCTGCGTCGGCGTTTCGATTTCAGTGACTCGTCAAAGCGCGATTTCTCCATCGAGCTGGATCCGCGCTTCATCGATGCCGGTGACGTCGCGATGCTGGCACGCCTGGGCTTCAATCGCGCCAGCCTCGGCGTGCAGGACTTCGACCCGCAGGTGCAGGAGTCGATCAACCGCGTGCAGGGTGTGCGGCAGACGCTGGACATCCTGAGGGCCTGCCGTGACAGCGGCATGCGCTCGGTCAACGTCGACCTGATCTACGGCCTGCCCGGGCAGAGCCTGGAAGGCTTCGGACGCACCCTGGAGCTGGTGCTGGCGCTGCGCCCGGATCGCCTGGCGGTGTATGGCTACGCGCATCTGCCGCACCTGTTCCGCGCACAACGGCAGATCGACGAGAGTCGGCTGCCCTCGCCGGAAGACAAGCTGGCCCTGCTTGGGCTGGCAGTCGAACGTCTTTCCGCGGCGGGCTACCAGTACATCGGCATGGACCACTTCGCGCTGCCCGAGGAGGACCTGTCGCGCGCGCAGCGCGCCGGTCAGCTGCACCGTAATTTCATGGGCTACACCACCCACGCCGACACCGATCTGCTTGGCCTGGGGGTCAGTGCCATCAGTCACGTGGGCGCCACCTACAGCCAGAACCCGCGCGATCTGCCGTCATGGGAAGCGGCAGTTGACCAGGGCCAGCTGCCGGTCTGGCGCGGGGTCGCGCTCAGCGAGGACGACCAGCTGCGCGCCGAGCTGATCCAGCAGCTGATGTGCCAGGGCGAGGTGGATGGCCATGCGTTGGCCCAGCGCCATGGGGTGCGCTTCGAGGAGTACTTCGCGCAGGATCTGCAGGCCGTGCAGCGGCTGCAGCGCGATGGCCTGGCCGAGTACAGCGATGGGGTGGTACGCGCCAGTGAGCCGGGGCGGCCGCTGCTGCGGTTGCTGGCGATGTGCTTTGATCCTTATCTGCGCGTTGCGCAGGAGCAGCCGCGGTACTCGCGGGCGATCTGAGGCGTGTTGCGCGTGGTGCCCGGAGCCGGAATCGAACCGGCATGGGGTTGCCCCCGGCGGATTTTAAGTCCGATGCGTCTACCAGTTTCGCCATCCGGGCCTGCAGCGCGCGCCGATTGTAACGGAATCATCGCCGCTGTCGGCGGATAACGTGGCCTTTACGCAGCCGGCTGCGGCGCTGGTTACAGTCCGCCCATTCTCCCGGGAATGGCGACATGCACGCACGTGGCAGGCAGTGGATGCAGTGTGGGCTGGTGCTGGCCATGTGGCTGGCCGCAGGGCCCGTCTTGGCGCAGCCGGCACCACCGCCTGCGGGATCGGACACGGTGGTCGATCTGGACACCGTGCAGGTCACCGGTGAACAGCCGGGTCCCGGCCTGTGGAAAGTGACCGGCCCGCAGGGCCATGTGCTGTGGATCCTCGGCACGGTATCGCCGCTGCCAGCGCGCGTGGAATGGCGGTCGGATGACGTCGAACGCACCATCGCCGGTGTCGATCACGTACTGGGCGATCCGGGCTTTGGATTGCACGCGAAGATCGGCTTCTTCAAGGGGCTTACCCTGCTGCCGCTGGCGAAGAAGACCGCGCGTGATCCGCAGGGGCGCACGCTGGACCAGCTGCTGCCCGCACCCACCTATGTGCGCTGGTTGGGCCTGAAGCAGACCTACCTCGGCAACGATCGCAGCGTGGAAAAGGAGCGTCCGCTGGTAGCCTCCGGCCGGCTGTACCGGGCCTTCCTCAAGCGCAATGGCCTGCGCGACAGCAAGCAGGTCAAGGACGCACTGAAGCGCGTCTACAAGGCGCACGACCTGCAGCCGGAAGACGTGCAGGTGAAGCTGAAGATCGACGACATCCGTGGCGCGCTGAAGGAGCTGCAGGCGTCGGAAGTGGATGACCGCGCGTGCTTCGAACGTACTCTCGACACGGTTGAGTTCCAGGCGCCGATGCTGCGCGAGCGCGCCAATGCCTGGGCGCTGGGCGATGTCACCGCGTTGAAGCGCCTGTCCTCCTCGACGATGGCGCAGAGCTGCAGGGAAATGCTGCAGGACTCGGAGTTCGTGCGCCGCCGTGGCTGGAGCAACCTGCCGCAGCAGGTACGCGCACGCTGGTTGCAGGCGGCCGATGCTGCGCTGGCCAAACATGCCGGCACGTTTGCAACGGTGCCGGTCAGCCAGCTGCTGGGCGAAGGCTATCTGGAAGAACTGACGCAGCGCGGCTACGTGATCGAGGCGCCGCCGGAATAGCCAGCGCTTGAAGTCCCCGTGCTTCCTGTCATATTTCCCCGTATCAGGGGTAGGGGAGTGGTGGAGATGGCGTTGCATGCGTTTGCCTATGTCAGTACGGCCAAGGAAGGGCTGGACGTGCCCGATCTCGATGCGCTGCTGGCCGACGCGACCACCTTCAACCGCATGGCCGGCGTCACCGGCGTACTGATGTTCGATGGCACCTGCTTCCTGCAGTACATCGAAGGGCCGCGCGATGGCGTGGCATCGGTGCATGCGCGCATCCTCAATGCGCGCCGTCACGGCAGCGTCGCCGAGCTGGCTGCGGGGGCCCTGCAGTGGCGCTGGTTCCCGCGCTGGACCATGGCCAACCGCATGATCGATGCGGCCACGCTGGACGGCATCGTGGCCGCGCCGTGGCAGGGTTTCGACAACGGGTCGCCGTCGTGCAGCCACGGTTTTGAGTTGCTGCTGGAGGCCTGGACCGGAGGCCATGGCGAACTGGAACCGGCCGCGGTCTGCCTTGGCTCCTGAGCCCGGCGTGGCCTGTCGTCGCCGGGGCGGTTAACCTTGTGGGCATGCTTGCCTTCACCGCGGAAACCCGGATGACCCAGACCCTGTCGCTGCCCACGGGGCATCGCCCATGAGCGCGCCCATCAGCGCCGCGCAGCAACCGCTGCCGGCCGTGATCGGGTTGGGCTACGTCGGCCTGCCGCTGGCCGTGGCGTTCGGTCGTCATGTCCCCACGCTGGGTTACGACATCGACGCGGCACGCATCGCCGAGCTGGGCAGCGGCCAGGACCACACGCTGGAGATGGAGCCGGAGGAACTTGCCGCGGCCGTGCAGCTGCGCTACAGCAGTGACCCTGCGCAGCTGGACGCCTGCAACGTCTACATCGTCACCGTGCCCACGCCGATCGATGCGTACGAGCAGCCGGACCTGGAGCCGCTGCGCTCGGCCACGCGGCTGGTGGCCAGCCATCTGCGCGCCGGCGATCTGGTCATCTACGAGTCCACGGTCTACCCGGGTACCACTGAGGAAGTCTGCGTGCCGCTGCTGGAAGAGGGCTCGGGACTGCGCTTCAACGAGGATTTCTACTGCGGCTACAGCCCCGAACGGGTCAGCCCGGGGGATCGCCAGCGGCGCCTGGCAGACATCCGCAAGATCACCTCCGGTTCGACCCCGGCGGTCGCGTCGATGGTCGACGGCCTTTACCAGCGCATCATCGCCGCCGGTACCTTCCCGGCACCGTCGATGCGTGTGGCCGAAGCAGCCAAGGTGGTGGAGAACATCCAGCGCGACGTCAACATCGCCCTGGTCAACGAGCTGGCGCTGATCTTCGACCGCCTCGGCATCGACACCCAGGATGTGCTGGACGCTGCGGGCAGCAAGTGGAATTTCCTGCCGTTCCGGCCCGGCCTGGTCGGCGGCCACTGCATCGGCGTGGATCCCTATTACCTGCTGCACAAATCCGAGAGCGTGGGCTTCCACCCGGACCTGATCCACACCGCGCGGCAGGTCAACAACCGTGTCGGCGAACACGTCGCCACCCGCGTGCTGGCGATGCTGGCCGAGCGCGGTCGTGCGGCAGCGCAGTCGCGCATCCTGGTGCTGGGCGTGACCTTCAAGGAGGACTGCCCCGACCTGCGCAACAGCCGCGCGCTGGAACTGGCCCAGCGCCTGCAGTCGGCCGGCGCACAGGTGCAGGTGAGCGACCCGTGGGTGGGGCCGGCGGCCCTCGCTGATGCCAACGTGCACTGGGTGGCCGAGCCGCAGGCCGGGCAGTACGACGCGGTGGTGCTGGCGGTGGCCCATGCCAGCTTCAAGGCGCTGGATGAAGATGGAATCCGCTTGCTGCTGGCGCCGGGTGGGCTGGTCTACGACGTGAAGTCTGCCTGGCCGCGCAACGTGGTCGACGACCGCCTGTAGACACGCGCACGTTAGACTGGGGCGGTTGCAATCGAGGAACGCCATGCACCGGTATATCGTCTACCTGCTCGCCATCCTGCTGTTTCCCCTGTGCCTGTGGTTGGCCACGATCTGGCCGGCCTGGTACTGGGGTGTCGGTCTGACCGCCGCGATGGTGGCACTGGGCACCTGGGACCTGCTGCAGAAGCGCAGCACCCTGCGCCGCAACTATCCGGTGATGGCGCACTTCCGCTACGGGCTGGAGTCCATCGGCCCGGAAATCCGCCAGTACTTCGTGCAGAGCGACCTGGAAGACGTGCCGTTCTCGCGCCAGCAGCGTGCGCTGATCTACCAGCGCGCCAAGAACGAGATGGACACGGTGCCCTTCGGTACCCTGCGCAGTACCTACGCGGTGGACTACGAGTGGATCAACCACTCGCTGGCACCGACCACCATCGCCGCGCATGATTTCCGCGTGCTGATCGGTCCCACCTGCGCCAAGCCCTATTCGGCCAGCGTGTTCAACATCTCGGCGATGAGCTTCGGCTCGCTGTCGGCCAACGCGATCCGCGCACTGAACGACGGCGCGCGTCGCGGCGGTTTCTACCACGACACCGGCGAAGGCTCGATTTCGCCGTATCACCGCGAGATGGGCGGTGATCTGGTCTGGGAAATCGGCTCGGGCTACTTCGGCTGCCGCGACGAGAAGGGCGGTTTCAGCGAGGAACGCTTCATCGCCAATGCCACCCACGATCAGGTCAAGATGATCGAGATCAAGCTGTCGCAGGGTGCCAAGCCGGGACACGGTGGCGTGCTTCCGGCGCCGAAGGTGACTGCCGAGATCTCTGCCACCCGCGGCGTGCCAATGGGCGTGGACTGCGTGTCACCGTCGCGCCATTCGGCGTTCTCCACGCCGGTGGAACTGCTGCAGTTCGTCGCCCGCCTGCGTGAGCTGTCCGGTGGCAAGCCGGTGGGCTTCAAGCTGGCCATCGGCCACCCGTGGGAATGGTTCGGCATTGCCAAGGCCATGCAGGAAACCGGCCTGCTGCCCGATTTCATCGTGGTCGATGGTGCCGAAGGTGGGACCGGCGCGGCGCCGGCCGAGTTCGTCGACCACGTCGGCGTGCCGATGCACGAGGCGCTGCTGCTGGTGCACAACACCCTGGTCGGCCTGGACCTGCGCGAGCGCATCCGCATCGGTGCGGCCGGCAAGATCACCAGTGCCTTCGAGATCGCGCGCACCATCGCACTCGGCGCGGACTGGTGCAATGCCGGCCGCGGTTTCATGTTCGCGCTCGGCTGCATCCAGTCGCTGAGCTGCCATACCGACAAGTGCCCGACCGGCATCGCCACCCAGAACCCGGCGCGCTGGAAGCATCTGGATGCGCCGGACAAGGCCACGCGCGTGCACAGCTACCACGAGCACACCCTGCATGCGCTGAAGGAACTGCTGTGCGCGGCCGGTCTCAATGACCCGGCCGAGCTGGGGCCCGAGCACATCCTGCGTCGTGTTTCGCCGGTCGAGATCCGTTCGTTGTCCTCGCTGTACCGCTACCTCGAACCGGGCGAGCTGCTGCACAAGGTGCCGGACCACGCGGTGTTCCACTCGTTCTGGGCCGAAGCGCGCAGCGATTCGTTCCAGCCGCCGCCGCGCATCCAGGCGCTGCGCGCGAGCAAATCGCGGTAACGGTTGTGTAGAGTCGAGCCATGCTCGACTGCCTTTCGATCTACAAAAGCAGTCGAGCATGGCTTGAATCTACATGGAGGGATCATGCAGTTCAGGACCGGCACGACCGATGACGTGGCCACGCTGTGGGCGCTGCGCACGCGCTGCGTGCGCGAAACCTGCAGCAGTCATTACCCGCCCGAGGTGATCGCGCCATGGTCGGCCTCGCCGCCACCGGCACAGTACCAACGCCTGCTCGCTCAGGGCGGTTGTGTGGTGGCCGAGGACGGGCGGGGCGCCCTGCTGGGCTTTGGTGTGTTCGATGCCGTCGGCAACGAGGTCGATGCGCTGTTCGTCGATCCGGACAAGGGCGGGCAGGGCATCGGCCAGGCGCTGATGCAGCGCCTGCTGGCACTGGCCGATCCGGCGCGTGACGTGGTGCTGTCGGCCTCGCTCAACGCCGTGCCGTTCTATCAACGGCAGGGCTTCATCGCCGGGGCCGAGGAAGCCTATCCGCACCCCAGTGGCGTGGCCCTGGCCTCGGTGCGCATGCACCGCGCCGTGTAGAGCCGAGCCCATGCTCGGCTGCATTTGCCACACGAGCAGAACAGTCGAGCATGGCTCGACTCTACAGAAGCGGAGCAGCCGAGCATGGGCTCGGCTCTACAACACCCCGGTCAGCGTCCCACCAGCCACGCGATGACACCCTCGGCCGCCCGCAACCCGCTCGCATAGCACGCGGTCAGCAGGTAGCCGCCGGTCGGCGCTTCCCAGTCCAGCATCTCGCCGGCGCAGAACACACCGGGCAGGGCGCGCACCATCAGGCCGTCATCCAGCGCCTGCAGGCGCACGCCACCGGCGGTGCTGATCACTTCGGCCATCGGCCGCGGGCGCTGCAGGCGCAGCGGCAGGCGCTTGAGCGTCGCGACCACGGCGCTCAGGTCGTTGCCGGCGTCCTTGCCCAGGATCTCGAATACCAGCGCGGTCTTCACCGCATCCAGTCCTGCCTGGCGGCGCAGGTGTTCGCCGAAGCTGCGGCCCTTGCGCGGGCGCGACAGATCGGCGAGCAGGCGCGCTTCGTCGCGGCCCGGCACAAGATCCAGCCACAGGGTGGCGGGGCCATCGCGGTTGATGGTTTCGCGCAGGTCGGCGGCCAGCGCGTAGATCAGGCTGCCTTCGATGCCGTACTCGCTGGCCACGCATTCGCCCTGCAGCGTGTGCGGCTGGCCCTGCAGGTCGATCCAGTGCGCGACCACCGGCTTCAGCGGTGCGCCGGCATTGCGCTGTGCGAAGAACGGGGTCCAGTCCACGTCGAAGCCGCAATTGGCTGATTGCAGCGGAGCGATGTCCACGCCGCGCGCCTGCAGTGGCGCGACCCAGGCGCCATCGCTGCCCAGCTGCGGCCAGCTGCCGCCGCCCAGCGCCAGCAGGGTTGCATCCGCCTGCACTTCGATCGGGCCGTCTTCGGTGCTGAAGCACAGCGCGCCTTCCTCGGTCCATCCAGTCCAGCGATGGTTGGCATGCAGGCGCACGCCCTGTTCCTTCAGCCGGCGCACCCACCCACGCAGCAGCGGCGCGGCCTTGCGGTCGACCGGGAACACGCGGCCGGAGCTGCCCACATAGGTCTCCACGCCGAGGCCGGCGGCCCAGTCGCGCAGCGCCTGGGCGTCGAAGCCATCCAGCCACTGGCCGACGGCATCGGCCTGTTCGCGGTAGCGGCTGTCGAACAGCGGGCGCGGGTCGGAGTGGGTCAGGTTGAGCCCACCCTTGCCGGCGATCAGGAATTTGCGGCCGGGCGAACCCTTGGCCTCGTACAGGTCCACGTCCAGGCCGGCCGCGCGCAGGCGCTCGGCGGCGAACAGGCCGGCCGGACCGCCGCCGATAACGACGACCCGGCGCGGTGCAGCGGCATTACGGTTTGACATCGAGCAGCTCGACATCGAACACCAGCGAGGAACCGGCCGGGATCGGGCCGATGCCGCGGTCGCCATAGCCATAGGCCGGCGGAATCATCAGGGTGCGCTTGCCGCCCACCTTCATGCCGGCGACGCCCTCATCCCAGCCGCGGATGACCTGGCCGGCGCCGAGCGTAAAGGTGAAGGGTTCGCCGCGGCCGACCGAGCTGTCGAAGGTCTTGCCATGCTTGCTTTCGGTGCGCTGGTCGTAGATCCACCCGGTGTAGTGCACGGAGACTTTCTGGCCCGGGACGGCTTCGGCGCCGGTGCCGACCTGGGTGTCGATGCGCTCGAAGGTGGTCAGGGTGCCACCCGGGGGCGGACCGGCGGGTTCGCGGGCACAGCCGGCGGCGACAAGGGACAGCAGCAGGGGTAGCAGCAGGCGGCGCATCGGGCGTCTCCGGGATGGGTGGTGTCGGGGGCGGCAAGGGTAGCGCATCGGTGCCGGGTATCATGGTCGCATGGCCAAACTCCTGCTCAATCTCCGCAACGTCGGTGACGACGAATACGCCGACGTCTGCACGCTGCTGGACCAGCACGGCATCGCCTGGTACCGCACCGAACCCAGCCCGTGGGGCATTTCCAACGGCGGCCTGTGGCTGAGCGAGGATGCCGACCAGCCGCGGGCGAAGGCGCTGATGGCCGAGTACCAGGCGGCGCGCGGGGTGCGTGTGCGTGCCGAGCGCGAGCAGGCGCTGCGCGAGGGCACGGCCGAGACGTTCGGCAGTCTGCTGCGGCGGAGGCCGGTGTTCGTGGTGCTGGTGCTGCTGGGCATGGTGGTGGCGGCGGCGCTGGTGCTGCTGCCGTTCGTGTTGTTGCGGGGCTAAGCCGCCGCGGTAGTGCCGGCCGCTGGCCGGCAAGGGGTCGGATCCCTCCGCTGGGCGGAGGGCTCTGACCCCTGAATCTGCCTGTGCGGTCGCGAGGCGCTAAAATGGCGGGATGATCGCCAATACCGCCGCCTACCACTTCGCCGTCATTGACGCCCCCCAGGTCCTGTGCGACCAGCTGCTGGCGCGTGCCGAGGCCACGGAACTGCGTGGAACCATCCTGGTGGCGGGCGAGGGCCTGAACCTGTTCCTGGCCGGCGCGCCGGAGGCGATCAAGGACTTCTATGCCGCCCTGCATGCCGATGCACGTTTTGCCGACATGCGGGTCAAGACCAGCTTCAGCGAGCACCCGCCGTTCGCGCGCCTGAAGGCCAAGGTCAAGGACGAGATCATCAGCTTCCGCCGCGATGACGGCCAGCCGCTGGAATACCCGCGTGCGCCGGCGGTGGACCCGGCCACCGTGCAGCGCTGGCTGCGCGAGGGCCACGACGATGCCGGCAAGCCGGTGGTGATGCTCGATACGCGTAATCTGCAGGAAGTGGAGTACGGCACGTTCAAGGACGCGCTGGTGCTGCCCATCCACAAGTTCACCGACCTGCCCGAGGCCCTGGCGCCGCACCGCGAGGCGCTGAAGGAGAGCACCGTGGTCAGCTTCTGCACCGGTGGCATCCGCTGCGAGAAGGCGGCGCTGTGGATGGTCAATGAGGGCATGGACAACGTGCTGCAGCTCGACGGCGGCATCCTCGGTTACTTCGAGGAAGTGGGCGGCGAGGGTTACGAAGGCCGCTGTTTCGTGTTCGATGAGCGCGTGGCGCTGGATGCGGCGCTGCAGCCGATGGTCGACGAACCGCTGGCCGAGCCGCGCCCCAGCGCGTTCTGACCACGCGACTCCGTAGAGCCGAGCCCACGCTCGGCTGCCTTTCGCTGCCCAACGGCAGCCGAGCATGGG